>DATHOV010000391.1:0-10085 GCA_035484515.1 Lysobacteraceae bacterium | reverse complement strand
CGTGCCGAGGCGATGCCTCGGCGCTATCGGCTTGGTTGCCTCCACGAGGAGCCTTCCATGGCGCATGGCGCCGGCCCGTGCATCCATGCACGGGCGTTCGCCAGGTCGTGGCACTGCCTCGACAATTCCCGGCTCACCCGCCTCGCCCGCGTGTCAATGGGAGGTCGGCCGATTGCCATGCGGCGACGCCGCCATCGAGCCAGTAGACGTTCTTGAATCCGGCCTTGACCAGGCGCTTGGCGGCCGTGGCCGAGGTCGTGCCATTGCGGCAGACCACGGCGACCGGGAGTTCACGAACCTTGGCGAGATCCTTGTGCTCGGGATCGAACTGGCTCATCACCACGTTGCGCGAGCCGACCACGTGGCCTTTCTCGAAATCCCCGGACGCGCTCACGTCGACCACCAGTGCGTTTTCGCGGTTGATCAAGCCGGTCAGCTGGGCCGGACCGATCGTCCGATAACCGTGGGTGAAGCGGGACAATTCGTTGCCGATCAACGCGATCGTCACGCCCACCAGGGCCATGCAGAGCAGGGTGTGGTTGGCGAAAAAGGCTTGCAGTTGATCGATGGGCACGGAGATCCGGGTACGGCGGTGGGGCCGCGATTATACGGAAAAGGGCCCCTGGCAAGGTTCGCGAAAGCTGCCGACTCCCTGCCCGGGTCAGAGGGCGCAGGAACCACGACCCGCTTTCAATTGCTTTGTTGCTAGTCCTGCGGGCTGATGTCGGGCAATCCGCTCGTCAGCCACCACCGCTTTTGCGTCGCATCCCATGTCCAATGCTCGTGATAGCTGATGCTTCGCGGAATCTGCGTATTGCGATTGATCAGGCTCAGCTTGACTTGCCGGTCGATCGTGCCTTCGTGATCCGCGGTGGCCACGACGTCGTAGCCGGAAACCTCGACCTGCTTGAATCGCCCCTTGTCGATGTCGGACAGCGGATGCTCGATCTTGGTCTTGGGGTCGACGAAATCGTAGGCCGAGTCGAAATCGCCCCAGCGCATCGCACTGGTGAAGTCGTACAAGGTCAACTCTTCGGCACGATCCTGGCTCGGCTTCACGGAGTCGCACGCAGTCAACGACAACGTGGAGATCGCAAGGGAAAACAGCGCCACCTGCAGGACAGGCTTTTTCGACACAATGCTGGGCATTCCGGACTCCTGGTGCGTTCGACGCAGGCCCCAAGATTACCGTATCGGACGGATCGCGACGAAACGCCCGGCCAGCACCGCCGCCTCGCCTCCGGCCGGCATCGGGATGCGCGCCTGCATTGCGATGCGCGCCTTGCCGTAGCGCTCGAGCGTTTCCAGGAACTGCTCCCAGGATTCGCCATTCGCCGGCATCGCCTCGGCCACCAGATCGTCGTACAGGGGTGCGATGTATTTCACCTGGCTGTCGGCGACGTACACCTCGCCATCGACGCCCTGCAACTGCATGCGCAGGGTAATCCAGCCCCAGGCCGCCAGCGTCATCAACCCGGACAGGCTGCCGCCGAAGGCGCAGCCCTTGTCGTTGATATTGGCCGACAGCGGCGCCCCCAGGCGCAGGGTCTTTCCGTCGTAACCAAGCGGGCGTGCGCCCAGAGCGGCGACTGGCGGCATCTTCCGGCAATGCGCGCCCAGCTGCACCAGCGCAGCTTCGATCGGATCTACACGTATCTGCGCAGGATCGGAATGCGGATGGCGTACGGACGTCGCAAGCGATTGCGTTGTGCGAAGCTGTTCGGATGCGCTCGTCGATGCCACCGTCGTCCCTGCCTTTGTCGGGTTGGTTTGTCGTTTCGCTGCGGCCGGTCGGGCAGCACCGTCGTCTCTTGCATGCTGCCCTAGCCTTCGGAGCACACGGCTTGAGTCTGCCCGGGTTGCGGTTGGCGGCGCGTGAGGATACGCCGACTCGCGAGGCATTGGACACTGCCCTGCGTTGTCCGTTCGTTATTTACACAAGCCCTTCAGCCGTGCGTTTTTCCGTACGCCTACGCACGTTGAATCCTGTCCTGGAACAGCGGTCGCAGCACCCGCGCACTGTGCAACGCGTATTCGCGCTGGGCGCGGCCACCGCGTCTGCCTTGCGTCGCGCGGGCATCATCGATGCCATGGTGCCGATGCAGGCAAGCAGCGAGGGACTGCTGGCGCTTCCGGACCTGCAGTCGGTGCGGGGACAGGCCATTGGCATCGTCACCGCACCCGGCGGGCGCGGAGTGCTCGTTCAGCGATTGCGCGAACGCGGCGCGAAGCTTGCGATCGCCGAGATCTACGCGCGCGCGCCAGCCCGCCTGAACCGATCGCATGTCCGGCTCCTGCTCGAAGCACGCGGTCACAGTGCGGTCTGCGTGACCAGCGCCGAGGCCTTGCACAACGTGATGGCCGCCCTGCCCGACACTGCACGGGCGGTACTGCGCGGCTGCGTGGCCGTGGTCAGCAGCGTGCGGCTGGGAGCGATCGTGCGCGAGGCCGGCTTCCGAACCACGGTCCTTGCGCGCTCGCCGGCGCCGCGCGACCTGATCGATGCGCTCAGCGCGCATGCCAGCGGGCAGGGCTTCCGGTAGCATCCCTGTCTCACCCGGACCCTTCGTCCCGCACGCGCATCGTCCATGGCCAGCAACGATCCATCCGCACCCGCCGGCATCGCGCCGCCAAGACGCGCGCGCGGGCGCGGTCTGCTGTGGCTGGCGCTGCTGGTTCTGATCGTCGTGGCAGGCTGGAAGCTGTACCCATGGTGGCAGGCGCACATGCTGCCGGCAGCGCCCGCCGCGCCGAGCGACGACGCATCGATCGGCAACCCGAACGCCGCGATCGCCGCCCTGCGCCGCGAGCAGCACGAACTCGCGCAGCGCATGAGCGACGCCACCTCGAGCCAGCAGGTGCTGCGCGACGAAGTGCTCGGCGTCGGCGAACGCGCCGCCTTGCTCGAACAATCCGTGGCGCGCATCGCCAGCCCGCGCGCGCAGGGCGAGCAAGCGCTGCGTCTGGATGAGGCCGAACTGCTGCTGACGATCGGCCAGCAGCAGATCGAACTGTCCTCCGATGTGGGCAGCGCGCTGCATGCGTATGCGCTGGCCGACGCCACCCTCGCCGGATCGAGCGATCCGTCGGCGCTGAACCTGCGCCAGTCGCTCGCCCAGGAAGTCGCGGCGATGCGCGCGTTGCCGCCCGATCCGCGCGCGGCCCTGGCCGGCCAGATCGACGCCTTCGAGTCCACGCTGGACTCGTTGCCGTTCTCGGGCGGCACGCCCGCACGTCCCGCAAACGCCACCGTGCTCGACCGTGTCGTGGGCAGCATGGTGGAAGTGCATCGCGCACAGACCCAGGACCTGCTCGATCCGGCCAGTCGCGAAGCCGCGCTGACCGCGGTACGGCTGGAACTCACGCTGGCGCGCCTCGCGCTGGAGCGACGCGACGCGAGCGCATTCCACGCTGCATTGACGCGGATCGACCGCTGGCTGCCGCGCCTGTACGCGCCCGAAACCGTCGCCCACCAGCGCCAGTTGCTCGCCGACATGCAGCGTGCGCCGCTGCGCATCGACTTGCCGGTGCTCGGCGGCACGCTCACCGAATTGCGTCGCCTGCGCCAGGAACAACCCGAGCCGTCGGCCTCGCCGGCAACGCAACCTGCACCGGCCCTGCCCGCAGCGGCCGCCACGCCTTCGCCGCCCGTATCGGCACGCAAGCCATGAAACTGTTCCGCAGCCTGCTGCTCTGCCTCGCGCTCGCCGTGCTCGGCGCGGTGCTGTGGCAACAGTTCGCGACCGACCAGGGCCAGGTGATCGTCAGCCTGCATGGCACCACCTACGTCACCACCGTGACCAAGGCACTGTTGATCCTGGCCCTGGCGATGGCGGCGATCTGGATGCTGGCCCTGCTGCTCCGCCTGCCGTTCCAGCTCTGGCAGCGACGTCGTCGCAAGCAGGCGTTGGCGCGTATGACCGGCGGCCTGCTCGCGTTGCACGAAGGTCGCTGGACGCGTGCGGAGAAACTGCTCACGCAGGCGTCCGAGCATCCGCCGTTCCGCATGACCGCGCGCCTGGGCGCCGCACAGGCCGCGCAGGCGCGCGGCGACGCGACGGCATTCGACCAGCACCTGACCGCAGCCAGCGACGAAGCAGGCGATCCGGCGACCGCACTCGCCCGCGCCGACGTGCAGCTCGCCGGCGATCGCGCGCAGGACGCCATCGCCACGCTCGATGCCGCCGCTCAGAAAGCGCCGCCATCGCCGCGCGCACTGCTGCTGCGCACGCGTGCACTGGTCGCGAGCCGCCGCGCGGGCGAAGCTTACGGAACGCTGGGCGCCTTGAAGAGCGCGCAGGCATTGTCGCCCGCGGGCCATGCCGCCCTCGAGGCCGACCTCGCCGCGCAATCCCTGCTCGAAGCCGAGAACGCGAGCGCGCTCGCCGATCGCTGGGATCGATTGCTGGTGCCGTTGCGCGCACGCGGCGAAGTCGTCGCGGCCTATGCGCGGCGCGCCGTCGCACTGGGGATGGAAGATGCCGCTGCAGCCACGGTCGAGAACGCGCTGAAGAATCGCTGGGATGAAGCGCTCGTCCTGCAGTACGGCCATATCCCGCCGGGCCGCAACGCGCAGGCGCAACCGACCGCGCGCCTGCAGGTCGCCGAAGGCTGGCTGCGCGCGCATTCGGACAGCCCCGCGCTCGCAGTGACGCTCGGTCATCTGAGCGGCGAGCTGCGCCAGTGGGGCAAGGCCGAGGATTACCTGCACCGCGCGATCGCGCAGGGCGCGGGTGCCGATGCATGGGAAGAACTGGGCCACGTGTACGCCGCCCTGAACGACGACGCCAATGCGAAACAGTGCTATGCGAACGCCCTGCGCGCCGCGCGCGGCGAAGCGGTAGCGCCAATGTCCGGCCGCGGCCTGCGCGAGCAGATCTTCGACGCCTCGGTAATCGAGGAACGCAGCGAGCACGGCGTGCCGCGGTTGCCGGGCGCCTGATCGTGCGTCTGCAGCCGTCCGATTTCCTCGCACGCCTGCCCTTGCCTGCAACCGATCGCTGGCCCGAGGGCGTGCGTTTTATCGAGACTTTCGCGCGCAGCGGACTCGAACTCGAGTTGTACGCGCCGCGCGGCAGCGATCCGCAGGGCCCGCATTCGCGCGACGAGATCTACATCGTGATCGCCGGCAGTGCTGCGCTGGACATCGATGGCGTCGAGCATGCCTGCGCGATCGGCGATGCTTTGTTCGTGCCGGCGCGCGTGCGGCACCACTTCGTCGACATCAGCGACGACTTCGCGACGTGGGTGGTGTTCTGGGGCGATGCGAAACCCTGAGCCGCGTTCACCGCTCCAGGATCGCCACCACGCCCATCCCGCCCGCCGTACAGATCGAGATCAGTGCGCGGCCCGAGCCTTTTTCCTTGAGCAGCTTCGCCGCGGTCGCGACGATGCGCGCGCCGGTCGCTGCGAAGGGATGGCCGACGGCGAGCGAGGAACCGACGACATTCGTCTTCGCGGGATCGATGCCGCCGAGCGCGCCGCGTCCGAGCTTCGTGCGGCAGTAGTCCTCCGACTCCCACGCGCGCAGCGTGCACAGCACCTGCGCGGCGAAGGCTTCGTGGATTTCGTAGAAGTCGAAGTCCTGCAGGGTCAGGCCGTTGCGTTCGAGCATGCGCGGCACCGCGATCGTCGGCGCCATCAGCAGGCCGTCGCCATGCACGAAATCCACCGCTGCGACCTCCGCATCGCGCAGGTACGCGAGCGGCTCGTGGCCATGCGCCTTCGCCCAGTCGTCGCTCGCGAGCAGGCAGGCGGCGGCGCCGTCGGTGAGCGGGGTCGAATTGCCGGCGGTCAGGGTGCCTTGTCCGGACGTCCTGTCGAATGCGGGTTTCAGCGCGGCGAGTTTTTCCAGCGTGCTGTCGGCGCGCAGGTTGTTGTCGCGCTCGATGCCGCGGAAACTCGCGACGAGGTCGCTGTAGAAACCGCGTTCGTAGGCGGCGGCGGCCTTGAGATGGGAAGCCAGCGCGAGCTCGTCCTGCGATTCGCGCGCGATATGCCATTCCTTGGCCATCATCTCGCAGTGCTCGCCCATCGACTTGCCGGTGCGCGGCTCGGCAACGCCCGGCGCTTCGGGTTTCAGGTCGCCGAAACGGAAGCCGTGGAACGCGCGCAGCTTCTCGCCGAAACTGCGCGCACGACTCAACGCAATCAGGCGCGCGCGCATCTTCTTGCCGAACACGATCGGCGCATCCGAGGTCGTGTCCGAGCCGCCACCGATGCCGACATCGATCTGCCCGAGCGCGATCTTGTTGGCGACCGTGACGATCGTGTCCAGGCCGGTGCCGCAGGCGCGCTGCAGGGTGATGCCCGGCGTGTACGGCGACAGCCCCGAGGACAGCACCGCTTCGCGACCGAGGTTCCAGTCCGACGAGTGCTTGATGACCGCGCCCATCGCGACTTCGCCGAGCACTTGCCCATGCAGGCCGAAGCGTTCGACCAGCGCGCCGAGCGTGCGGATCGACATGCCGAGGTTGCCGACATCCGAGTACGCCGTGTTGCTGCGGCAGAACGGGATGCGCACGCCGCCGAGCACGGCGACGGGACGGGCGGTCGTGTGTTTCTCGGCAAGGCTCATGCGACGGCTCCGTTCGCGGCATCGTGCGGGACGCGTATAGAGTAAGCCCTCTACCGCACCCATCGGGGATGCCGATGTCGAACCCGCAATCCGCCTGCCTGGGCGCGCTCGCGCTGGAATTGCGACCCGGCGCGCACGCCGCGCACGCGACGCTCGATCCGGCCGCAGCGGCGGAACTCGCCGCAGGCATCGCGCGCGATCTCGCGGTTCTGGCGCCTGAAGCGGGCGCACTGGATATCGTCGTGCTGGGCGCGCATTACGATCCGGTCGAACTCCTGCGCCCGGGTTGGCCGCTGCATGCGGCGCTCGATGCGCTCGCGTTGCGCGCGCCCCTGAATTCGGAACGCGCTGCCGACGAGGGCTGCATCCTCGCCTTCGGCGCACGCGACGGCGCGTTGCCGCAAGCCGTGCCCATGCCGGATCCCGAGTACGCGCAGGGTGCAATGCGGCTGGTCCCCTTCCTGCTGCGCGGCGAAGCGGATTCGCAGGCGCGAATCGAACGCGTCGGCGAGGCACTCGAAGAACTCCTGATCGACCGCGGCATGGCCAACGCAGCGACCGCATTGTTCGCGCAACGGGCCTTCGGCGCACCGATCGAACACGCCCGCTACGTCACCCTCCACGACCTCGCCGCGCTGATGGCGATGCAGTACGAACACGCCGGCCTCGCACCCCTGTGGCCGCTGATCGAAGCCGCCCTGCTGTCCCCGCAAACCGAAACCTGGCTCGACGAACCGCCCGAACCGCTGGCCCGCTACAGCGACGGCGGCGTGCGCATCGCGCTGCTGGATTCGGAAGCGTGGCGCAACGGCGGCTTCGCACCGGCACCCGCAGGCGAGGACGCCGACAAGCTCGAACGTGCGTTCGAGCACTTCGAGGCGAGACAACGCCAGATCGCAGCGGTGCTCGAAGCGCACGGGATTGCGGTGACGTTTGACCATTGCCCGGCGGGACGCGATCTTCGCGAGATTCTTTCGACGTAAGGCCTTGCGAAAGTCGCGTTGACCGCACGCAAGAAGGCGGAGCACGGCGACGCATGTCTTGCTTTGCTCGCGCGCGTAGCGCGTGAAACGCTCTGCTTTTTTCTGCTTTGCTTCTTGAGTCAACGGCAGATTGCTCGCTGCGCTCGGGATGACAGGCGATTGATCGTTGCTGCGCGCAATCGCGCCGATTCCGATGGAATCTCCGACAGATCCCGATGGACCGACAACCCATCCGACGGGAATTCCGGCGTTGCCTTCGGGATCGGCATCGTCTTCCCAGAGAAAAGCGTGCAGGCCACAGGGAATTCCGGCGTTGACCAGCTTCGCTGTTGGAAACCCCGTGAGATCGCCAGCCGATTCACCCAGCATTCCTGCCGATCCCTATGGATCCCGGAAATTTCCACCCGGTTTCCCATCCTTGCTGATGGGATCTCGCAAAAATCCGGTGGGAATCGCGGTCTGCAGACGAACACGGCAGCATCGTTGACGGGATTTTTTCGGGAATCACCCGACACGCGGAAAAATCCAGGTGGATCGCCGCGAAATCCGTCGTACGGCCTGGCGATCTGTACGGATTCCCTGCGGTTTCAACAGGAAATTTCGCCGTTCCGCCGAACACGGCGAAAAATCCGGCGGGAATTTTCCGAAAAGAAACGGGAATCTCCGGCGCCCGGGCCGCAGACGATCGACGACCCGAGCGGCATCCCGTTATCCGAGGAATCACCGCCGATCGTCCTGCGAATCGCCGTTGGACGCAGGGTGGGCTGACGAGCCCAGCTTCGTTGCGCGGCAATACGCTGGGCTCGTCAGCCCAGCCAACGTTCGCCTCCGCCGTCGCGCCCACGCGAGTGCGTGCACGACGCAGCCTGCCCGAACACCGCACTTGCGCCGTGGCGCGCCTGCGGTACCCTGCGCGCTTTCGCAGGAGTACCTCGCATGGTGGCGACGCCGGATTACGGGCCGATGTTGGTGCTGGTGGCCTTGGGCCTGATCGTCTTTCGGCGCGTGCGCCGGCAGTTCGGGCGGCAGGCGTTCACGCCGAAGCGGCAGGTCGCGCGGCTGGTCGTGCTGGCCATCGTGACGGCGGGGCTGCTGGTGCTCGCCTTCATGCAGGCCGGGTTCGCTCTGCCGATCGGTGCGGGACTGGCCATCGGTGCGCTGATCGCGGCGGTCAACCTGCGCCTCACGCGGTTCGAGTGGACGCCCGCAGGCGATTACTACTATCCGCATCCCTTCGTCGGCGCGGTCCTGAGCCTGCTGCTGGTGGCCCGGTTGATGTATCGCTACCAGCAGCTCGGCGGCATCGCGGGCATGGGCGGCCAGCCGCCGCCGCTCGCGCAGCAGAGTCCGCTCACCTTCGGCCTGCTCGCCCTGCTGGTCGGGTACTACGTGGCGTATTCGATCGGCCTGCTGGTCGTGCGCCAGCGTCACCATCGCGGCGCGGCGGCCTGATTTCGGAATCGATGCATGCGCGAAGACGAAATCCCGATCGCGATCAATCGTTACTGCCCGCGTTCGGGCAAGCCGGTCGCGGACGATTCGCTGACGCGCTACCGCAGGCTGACGGTCGGCTTCTGCAATCCGCATTGCCGCGACGATTTCGCCGCCCATGTTGGCGAGCGCCCCGCGGATACGCGTTACTTCGACGCGCTGATCCGCGAGCACGACCTCGCCGATCCGGGCTGAGGGTCGCAGGCAGGGCACGCATCCCGGCCTGCGATGCGTGTGCCCGCAAGGACTACTGCTTCTTCGCGACGAACGAGCTGGTGCTGCCCTGCAACAAGTCCTTGAACGCGATCGACAGGGTCTTGCCGTCGGCGGAGACGGTCATCGTGGAGACGTTGATCGGCTTGCCATCGCGCTTGTCGGTTTCCTGCACGACGTTCTTGCCGAGCCGCTTCACCGACACGCTGGTGGTCCCCGGGTCGCCCTTGTACGGCGCATCGGTACCGTCCAGCTTTGCGGTGTAGGACTGCCCGGTCGGCGTGCTCATGCTCAGGCTGTCGCCCTTCATCGCGTAGGTGAAGGTGAGCCCGTTGTCGGACACGTTCTGGAAGGACGTGGTGCGCCATGAGCCGGAGATCGCATGCGCCCCGGCCGGACCCTTGGCGACGCGCGTGTCGGTGCCCTTTCCGGTCACCGGTGCGGCATTGGTGTTGCTGCTGTCAGAGTATTCGAACGAGGCCGTCCTGCCGTCGGCCGAGACCGTCATCGACGAGGTGGTGACGACCTTGCCGTTCTCCTTGTCGGTTTCCTGGACCGTGTGCTGGTCGACGACCTTCACCGCCACCGTGTCGTAATACGGGTGGCCGCTGACCTTCTGGTCGCTGCCATTGGCCTTCACGGTGACCGGCGGCGTGCAGGTCTTGCAACTCCACGTGCCGTTCTGGAGCAGGAAGACAAAAGGCTTGGCGGGCATCTGCGCCTTGGCGAGGTCGAGCTTCCAGGTCCCCTCGATGGCGTCCTGCGCGATCGCGCACACCGGCAATGCTGCGGACATGCAAGCGACGAGCAGCAACTTTTTC
>DATHOV010000390.1:0-2018 GCA_035484515.1 Lysobacteraceae bacterium | reverse complement strand
CATCCGCTGACCATCGTGCGGCTGATGGCGAACGCGCCGGCCTGCCACGTCACCATGGAGTTCGGCCTCACCGGACCTTCATTCGCGGTGGTCAGCGCCTGCGCCTCGGCGAATCATGCGATGGCGCAGGCCTTCGATATGGTGCGCAGCGGGCGCGTGGACTTCGCCGTGACCGGCGGCAGCGAAGCCTGCATCACCGTGCCCTGCGTGAAGGCCTGGGAAGCGGTGCGGGTGACCGCCGACGACACCTGCCGGCCGTTCTGCAAACAGCGCCGCGGCATGGTGCTGGGTGAGGGCGCGGGCATCTTCGTGCTGGAGGATTACGAACGCGCGCGCGCGCGCGGCGCGACCATCCTCGCCGAATTCGCCGGTGCCGGCATGTCGGCCGACGCCGCCGACATCGTGCTGCCGTCGCTGGAGGGCGCAGCGAAAGCGCTCGCCGGTGCACTTGCCGATGCGGGCATGAATGCGGACGAGATCGACTACATCAACGCCCACGGTACCGGCACTCCAGCTAACGACCCAACCGAGACCGCCGCGATCCGCAAGGTCTTCGGCGCGCACGCGGATGCGCTCGCAGTGTCCTCGACCAAGTCCATGCACGGTCACGCACTCGGGGCGGCGGGCGCGATCGAGCTGGTCGCCGCGATCGGCGCATTGCGCGAAGGCGTGATCCCGCCGACCGCGAACTTCATCGATCCCGACCCGGCCTGCGACCTCGACTACGTGCCGAACACGGCGCGCGGGAAACCCGTGCTCGCGGCGCTTTCGAACTCGTTCGCGTTCGGCGGCTTGAATGCGGTACTGGCGCTCAGGCGAGCCTGAGGGCACGACGCGGATTCGCGGCGCGCATCCCCACCTGTCCATCAATTCGCGGCGGCTCCTGTCGACACGGGACCCGCTGTCGATGCCGGCTCCTCGATCGTGTAGCCCATGGCCTGCAGGCGGGACAGATAGACCTCGCGTTGGAGCAGGCGGGCGATCGGCAGCATCGCGAAAGTGACCTTGTTCCTTTCGAGAGCCTTCGTGACGGCATCGAGCCAGGCCTGGTGGGCGCGGGCGCTGATGCCGTCCAGGCCGCGAGTGTGGGTGAATTGCCCTTCCGAGAGGGCTTCCTGGCATACGGTCAACTGGTCGGTATACGGCAGCTTGCGCAGCGCATTGAGGTCGCCGGTCGCCCACGCATTCGCACGCGCGGTCATGGCTGCGAGGTCGGTGTCGATACGATCGAGCGTCTTGCGGAAGCAATCGGAGTCATCGAGCGCAGTCGCCTTGAATTCCTTGACGGCGGCTCGCGGGCTGTCGACCGTGACTGCGACCTTGGGTGTCGTGATCCTCACGCCCGCATGTCGCGCCGCCGATTCGACGGCCTTCTGCGCGATCGGCTTGTCGGTCAGATGCGCCTTGTGGATTGCCGCGGCATACAGTTCGAGCGCCGCGAAGAGCGGTCGCCACGATTCCACCTTGTTGTTGCCGCCCATGTATTTTCGCTTGAGCGCGGCCCAGCGCGCGTAGAGTTCGGGAGGCACGACGTCCGCGAGTTTCCTGTCGTCGGGATTGTTGCGAACGCCGACCAGGGAAGGCAGCGCGAACAGGGTTCCGAAGAAACCCGCATCCGACTTGAGTTCCGCCTCCGGGCCTTCGACCACTTCCTGCGAAGTCGCGATCACGGCTTCCACATGCCGCGAATTCCAGGTCATGTCCTTCGGCAGGGGTGTAAGCGTACCGAGGATCCACAGCACGTGGTCGCCCTTCGACACTCTCCAGAGTCCCGGACCCGGTTGCACGCCATGAACGACGACCGAGTCGAGCTGTTTGGCGGTCGCCGCGTCAGGCGGGGATGCGAGGGTCGCATCCTGTGCGCGCAAGGATGCGATGCATGCGCAGGCCAGCGCGCAGGCGAACAGGAGTCGACGCATCGGTACAGTCCGTTCCGTTGGGACGGGTAGTGTTCGCGATCCAGTGCAAACCGGTGTCAGGTTTTTGTTACGACGACCGTTCCGTCATGGCCTGCGTCA
>DATHOV010000389.1:0-5745 GCA_035484515.1 Lysobacteraceae bacterium | reverse complement strand
GCATGCTATGAGCGCAGCAAAGGATCGCGTTTTCGCGCACTCGCGACTGATGGAGCGAGACGCAACACCGAAGAGCCATCCGGCCCCATGCTGACCCTTCGCGACATCGGCTTCGCCTCCCCCTCCGCCCTGCTCGCAAGCTACGGTCTGCGACTCGTGTGCGTCGAGGACGATGCGCCGATTCCCGGCAGTTTCTGGGGCGAACCCGAGGCTGGTCTGATCGGCGTCGATGTCCACGTGCGCAGCGACACGCCCGTACACTCGCTGCTGCACGAGGCCGCACACCTGATCGTGATGCCGGCCGAGCGCCGCGCCACGATCCACACGAATGCGAGCGAGTCGGTAGGCGAGGAAGACGCCGCCTGCGCACTGCAGATCCTGCTCGCCGATGTGCTGCCGGAAGTCGGCAGATCCCGGTTGATGGACGACATGGACGCGTGGGGTTACACGTTCCGACTGGGGTCGACGAAAGCGTGGTTCGAAGGCGATGCGGAGGATGCGATCGCATTCCTGATCGAACGCGGACTCGTCGTACACGATGGTGACGGCCTCAATCACAGAATCAAGAGTCTTCCTTCCATCTCGCACCCCTGATGGAAACAGCGGAAGCATCACCCGAGTCGAGCTCAAAGCCCTCATGAGGTGTCGACCTCAGTGCGCAAAGGTTCATACCGCAATCGCAGCGTAACGCAATCCACCGGCCCGACCGGACATGTGATCGACTGCTGATTGCATGTGTGCGGTGCATCACGATCTGTGCTGAAATTTGCGGCGTACATCACATTAAGAAGGCATCGCGCGGTGGACACTCGCCCCGCTTGCCCACGCATTCCAACGCATCCTTCCCCCGGGGTGAACCATGAACATGTCAACGCGCTACTCAATCCGTTGCATCGTGCTCGGCATCTCCTCCCTGTGGATGGCCTCGGCCCAAGCCACCAATCCTGCCGTCACGGTCAATGTGGATGCGAACGTGGGCAAGCACGCCATCAGCCCGTACATCTATGGCGTCGCGTTCGCGCCCGACAGCGCGACCCTCGCCGACTTGAACGCACCGCTCAACCGTTACGGCGGCAACACCACTTCGAGCTACAACTGGCAGCAGAATGCCGCCAACCATGCGAGCGACTGGTACTTCGAGAGCATCCAGGACGACACCGGTGCGACCGCTGGCGCACTTGGTGACAGCTTCGTCAGCACCAGCAAGTCCGGCGGTGCCCAGGCGATGCTCACGATCCCGATGCTCGACTGGGTTGCCAAGCTCGGCAGCGGCGGCGCGAAGCTCGCGAGCTTCTCGATCGCCAAGTACGGCGCGCAGACTGATGCGGACTGGAGCTATATGCCTGATGCCGGCAACGGCGTACTGGCGAGCAACGGCCAGGACGTCAGCGGCAACGATCCCAACGATGCGAGCACGCCGAACAGCGTGGCCCTGCAACAATTATGGGTGCAGCACCTTGTCAGCAAGTGGGGAACCGTCTCCAAAGGCGGGGTGCAGTTCTACATCCTCGACAACGAGCACAGCATCTGGCAGGGCACGCACCGCGACGTCCACCCGGTCGGGCCGACGATGGACGAGATTGGCCAGAAGATGATCGCTTACGGGCACATGATCCGCACCGCCTCCCCGAGTGCGGTCATCGTCGGACCTGAAGAATGGGGCTGGGACGGCTATTTTTACTCCGGATACGACCAGCAATACGGCGCCGCACATGGTTGGAACGGGGTCTACCCAGATCGCGCCGCGCACGGCAACATGGATTACATGCCATGGCTGCTCGACCACCTGCATCAGGACCAGTTGGCCACCGGCAAGCGCGTGCTCAACGTGTTCTCGTTGCATTACTACCCGCAAGGCGGCGAGTTCAGCGACGATGTTTCGACCGCCACTCAGCTGTTGCGAAACCGTTCCACGCGCTCGCTGTGGGATCCGAACTACGTCGATCAGAGCTGGATCGACGACAAGGTCGACCTGATCCCGCGCATGAAGAAATGGGTCGCCACCTACTACCCTGGGACCAAGATCGCAATCACCGAGTACAACTGGGGAGCCGAGGGGTATATCAACGGCGCAACGACGCAGGCCGACATCTACGGCATCTTCGGATGGAAGGAACTCAACTACGCGACGCGCTGGACCACGCCGGACTCGTCGACGCCGACGTACAAAGCGATGAAGATGTATCGAAACTACGATGGCAAAAAGTCTACGTTCGGCGACACTTCCGTTTCGGCGATCGTGCCGAACCCGGATAACCTCTCCGCGTTCGCCGCAACGCGCAGCAGCGACGGCGCACTGACCCTGATGGTCATCTCCAAGGTACTGACCGGCAACACGCCGGTGACTGTGAAGCTGGCGAATTTCTCCGCAGGCGCAACGGCGCAGGAATGGCAACTCACCTCGGCCAATGCCATCAAGCACCTGGCCAACGTCAGCGTCAGTTCCGGCAGCATCGTCGTCACGGTTCCGCCGCAAAGCATCAGCTTGTTCGTCGTTCCGAAGAGTTGAACGCGAACATCATCGATGACGCGGACCTGGATCGCCCGAGTACCGAAGCCTCACCGGCATGGTCGATACGGCAATGGCGTTCTCGACGATGCGAGGAATCGTCGTACCGACGCAAGAGGCAGGATAGCCGCCGCGCCGGGTGCTTACCCGGGCTGGCCATTCTCGAAATCAGGCTAGGTATGCCGGAAACAGGAGTCGAACCTGCGACCTACGCATTACGAATGCGCCGCTCTACCAACTGAGCTATTCCGGCATGGGGTGCCCCCGCAGAACACGGGGGCGCAAAGTGTAGGCGGGACACCGGTCGCGGTCAATTCGTCCTTCAGCCCGCGTATGGTCGGCCTGATTTCGACGTTCAGTCGAGGACGGTCAGGCGCAGTTCCCTCGGCAGCGCGAAGACCATGTTTTCCGGCTCGCCTTGCAGGCTGCTGACGCTGCCGGCGCCGAGATCGCGCAGCCGCGTCTGCACGCCTTCTACGAGCACCTCGGGTGCCGATGCGCCGGCGGTGACACCGATGCGATGCTTGCCAACCAGCCACGTAGGTTCGATGTGTTCGGCACCATCGATCAGGTGCGCCTCTACACCCTGCTTCTCCGCCAGCTCGCGCAGGCGGTTGGAATTGGAGCTGTTGACCGAGCCGACCACCAGTACGAGGTCGCACTGTTGGGCGAGAAGGCGCACGGCGTCCTGGCGGTTCTGGGTCGCGTAGCAGATATCGTCGTGACGAGGACCCTGGATTGCGGGATATCTCGCTTGCAGGGACGCGATCACTGCGCGGGTATCGTCGACCGACAGCGTGGTCTGCGTCGTGTAGGCGATGTTGTCGGGCTGCGTGACGTGCAGGTGCTCCACATCGCCCACGTCCTCGACCAGATGGATCGCGCCGCCGCCCGACGCGGCATCCCATTGCCCCATCGTACCCTCCACCTCGGGATGTCCGGCATGGCCTATGAGCACCACATCGCGCCCCGCACGGCAGTGGCGCGCGACCTCCATGTGCACCTTGGTCACCAGCGGACAGGTCGCATCGAACACCTTGAGTCCGCGCCGCGTGGCCTCGCCCCGCACTTCCTGCGAGACGCCGTGCGCGGAGAAGATGACCGTGGCACCGTCGGGCACTTCATGGAGTTCGTCCACGAAGACCGCGCCGCGCTGCTTGAGGTCGTCCACGACGAACCGGTTGTGCACGACCTCGTGGCGTACGTAGATCGGCGCGCCGAGGGTCTCGATCGCGCGCTTGACGATCTCGATCGCCCGATCGACGCCGGCGCAAAAACCGCGGGGGTTGGCGAGAACGACATCCATGGCGTCAGCTTACCGCGGCTTTCGTCTTGCCGCTCATGCCGAACAGCAGCAGCGCGATCGCACCGGCCACGATCGACGAATCGGCGATGTTGAACGTCGGCCAGTAGTGTTCGTGCCAGTACCACTGTATGAAGTCGATCACGTGGCCAAGGCGAATGCGGTCTATCAGGTTCCCGAGCGCGCCGCCGATCACCAGCGCGAACGGCAGCGCCGTGCGCCAGTCGCCGCGTGGCGTGCGCGCAAGCCACCAGGCCATGCCTGCGCTGACGCCAAGCGCAAGCGCGCCGAATAGCCAGCGTTGCCAGCCCGATGCGTCGCCGAGGAAGCTGAAGGCCGCGCCCTCGTTGTAGGCCAGCATCCAGTTCCAGAATCCGTCGATGAAGGCAACCTGCCGGTGCAGTGGCAGGGTCGTCATGACGATGTACTTGGTCCATTGGTCGAGCGCGATGACCGTCGCGGACAGCAGCAGCCAGGGCAATGCGTTGGGTTTCACGAATCCCGTTGCCATCAGAACCAGCACCTTTCTTCGCCGGGACCATCGACATTGCTCACGCAGCGACCGCAGATGTCGGGATGATCGGCATGCGAACCCACGTCGGGGCGGTGGTGCCAGCAACGGATGCACTTCGGATTGCCGCTTGCGCGCGCGTCGATCCAGGCCTCGATACCATCGCCTCTCACCGCGCCATCCGACTTCGAGGAAGCCGGCTTGAGGTTCAGGGTCGAGGTGATGAACAGAAAGCACAGCTCGTCGGACACCGCCCCGAGCGAGTGCAGTATCGCGTCGTCGGCGTACACGTTGACGTCGGCCTGCAGCGACGCGCCTACGGTTCCCGTCGCGCGCATGGGTTCGAGTAAGGCCGACACCGCGCCGCGCAATGCGAGCACGCGTTCGAACCCTTCCGCGTTCAACGCCGCGTCCGGCGGCAGCGGGGCGAGGCCGTCGTACCACGTCGCGAACAGCACGTTGCCGAGCCGCTCGCCTGGCAGATGCCGCCAGATCTCATCGGCCGTGAAGCTCAGGATGGACGCAATCCAGCGCGTCATCGCCTCGACGATGTGCAGCATCGCAGTCTGCGCCGAACGCCGGCCACGACTGTTCTCCTGCATCGTGTACAACCGATCCTTGGTGACATCGAGGTACAAGGCGCCAAGATCGTTCGTGCAGAAATTCTGTACCGACTGCACGACCGCGCTGAAGTCGTAACGCGCGTAGGCATCCTTGATCTGCTCCTGCAAATCATGCGCGCGATGCACGATCCACTGGTCCAGCAGGAGCATGTCGGCGTGCGCAATCAGATGCTGCGCAGGATCGAATCCATGCAGGTTGCCGAGCAGGAAACGCGCAGTGTTGCGGATGCGGCGATAACTGTCGGCGCTGCGCTTGAGGATGTCGTCGGACACCGACATCTCGTTGCGATAATCCGCGCCGGCAACCCACAGTCGCAATACGTCCGCGCCCAGCACATCCACCACTTGCTGCGGCGCGACCACGTTGCCGAGCGACTTCGACATCTTGCGGCCCTGTGCGTCGACAGTGAAACCGTGCGTGAGGCATTGCCGGTATGGCGCTGCCCGATCCATGCCGACACCGGTGAGCAACGCACTCTGAAACCAGCCACGATGCTGATCGGAACCTTCGAGGTACAGATCGGCAGGCTTGTGCAGTCCATCCTCAGGGCGTGCAGCCAGCACAGCCTCATGGCTGGCACCCGAATCGAACCACACGTCGAGGATGTCGGTGATCTTATCGTAGTGCTGCGTGTCGTCGCCGATCAGTTCGGCCGGATCGAGTGCGTACCACGCGTCGGTACCAACCATATCCATCCGGTCCGCAACGACGCGCATCAGTTCCACCGTGCGCGGATGCGGCTCGCCGGTTTCCTTGTGTGCGAACAATGCGATCGGAACGCCCCAGGTGCGTTGGCGC
>DATHOV010000388.1:0-3873 GCA_035484515.1 Lysobacteraceae bacterium | reverse complement strand
ATCCCGACCATCATCGAAAGGTCGATTTCGTCGTCGCTGGCGGGGATGGCCGTGTTGGTCGGTATCGTCATGAGGTCTCGCTCGGAATTCGGAAAATCAACGGTGGGGGATCAGTGCTTCTTGAGATACGGCAACCAGCTGGATACGCCCTTGTCTATCAATCGATACGCATGAACGAAAGCAGATCGAGGCCGGCGATACGGATCGGGTATGTCGACTTCGGACTGCCATTTGCCCAGCAGGAAAATCTTGCCGCTGACTTCGGGGGTGCCCCTGACGATCGAAGCCGTATGGGATTTTTCCATAGTCAGGATTAAGTCGGACTTTCGTAACAGATCGCCTGTCAATTGCCTGCCCCGATGACCGCTGCCGTCCACGCCCTGCTCCCTGAGCAACTCGACAGCCGTGGGATCCATCGGTTCGCCCACCACCGCACTGAGTCCGGCGCTGGAAACATCGAAATCCCCGTGTCCCAGGCGCTCGCGCAACAGGCATTCGGCAGTAGGACTCCGGCAGATGTTGCCGATGCATACGACCAGGATCCGCTTGAACACTGTCTCCGCTGACTCCTCGATGGGGATTGGATTTCCGGCCAGGAATAACTGGTCATCATCCCATCCGATCCGTGAACGGCATCCCAAAAAACGGCCCGACTATACCAAAACACCCTTTCAAACCAGCGTACTTGCTGAATGGACAACGCAGGTTGGCGATGGACCGGGTCATTGGCTGCATGGCTCGACGACCCCATGCGCCGCACGCACTACCTACCCCACCCGGTTGCGATCGAATCGCCGCCCCACCCTGCCGCAGCCTGTCATTCGCCGCCTCAAAACGAAAACCGCCGGCTTACCCGGCGGTTTCTCCTGCCATGGCCAACTTCGATCAAGCCATCGCACCACCGATATCGGCCCGGATCCCGATCCCGATGGTGGGCGGTACAGGTTTCGAACCTGTGACCCCTACCATGTCAAGGTAGTGCTCTACCGCTGAGCTAACCGCCCGTGTCCGCTCGGAAACAACGAGGGCGCGAAGCGTAACACGCGGCCCGCGATCCGGCCAAGCGACCCGGCAAGGGGTAGTGGTCCAGTTTAGTTTGTATTCCGTTCGTGGTGAGGAGGGTGGATGGTTCGATCATGGCCTCGCTCTCCGACCTCGATCCATGCCTCACCCTGACCGGACAGACCGAAGGATCCCCGATCGTGGTGAGGAGGGCGGATCGAGAACGAAGTTCGAGGCCACCCGCCTCGGAATTCCGTTCGTGGTGAGGAGGGCGGATGGTTCGATCATGGCTCCTCAGGACGAACGGCAACTTCAAACTGGACCACTACCCGGCAAGGGGCGAGCCTGTTCGGCGAAGACGGGCCCTTTACGACAGGGGGATCAGTCGTCGTCGTGCTTGAAGTAGCGCAGCTCCACCCAGCGCACCAGCCGGCGCAGCAGCAGGGGCAGCACTCCAACGCTCAGCAGGGCCGCGATCAGGCCGGGCGAGAGGATGTCGCTGGGCTTCTCGATCGTCGCCAGGCGGGTCCCCGCGAATACATAGGCCGCTTCCAGCGGCAGCAGCCCCAGCGCGCTCACCCACCAGAAGGTGAGGGCGCGCATCGTGGTCAGGCCCATGAGCAGGTTGAGCAGCCAGTACGGGAAGACCGGGACCATCCGCAGCGCGAACAGATAGAAAGCGCCTTCGTCGTGCAAGCCTTTGTGGATCGGCGCCAGCCTGGCGCCAAAACGGCGCTCGACGGCCGCGTGCAGCACGTAGCGCGATACCACCAGTCCGGCCAGTGCGCCAGTCGAAGCCGACACCGAGGCGAGCAGCAGGCCCCACCAGAATCCGAACATCGCACCGGCGGCGGCGGTCAGCAGGCCACCGAACGGCAGCGATACCGCCGCCATGCCGACGTAGATCACGAAATAGGCCAGGACCACCCGCACAGGTTCGTCCGCGCCCAACTGCTTGAGCTGGCCCATCGTCCCGCGCAGGGCATGGAACAACGCGTGCTCGCCCAGATGCACGCCGATCGCGACCAGCACCGTGACGAGCAACGCGAGCAACAACCACCACCATCCGCGCTTCATGCAGCGACCGATCCCATGCATCCGGAAACCACGCGCCCGCGCCTCCGCGATGCCGCTGGTACGGCGCCCCATCCATCCGTCGATCTGTTCATGGCTTCCCCAAGCCGTCCCTGCTCACGATACCAGCTGCCGCGACCTGATCCTGTGGATCTCGTCGCGCAGACGTGCCGCATCCTCGAATTCCAGATCCTGCGCATGCTTGTACATCCTCTGTTCGAGCCCGCGCAACAACGCCGCCAGTTGCCGCGGATCCAGCGTCGCATAGTCCGCGGCCGTCTCGGCGACCTTGCGGACCCTGCCCCGCGCGGCCTTCCCCTCGGAAATATCGGCCCGCGCGCCTTCCATGATATCCGCGATCGGGGTGGTCACGCTCTGCGGCACGATTCCGTGCGCGAGGTTGTACTCGACTTGCTTCTCGCGGCGGCGATCGGTCTCGTCGATCGCGGCCTGCATCGAACGGGTTACGCGATCGGCGTACATGATGACCCTGCCGCGCAGGTTGCGCGCCGCACGGCCCATCGTCTGGATCAGCGAACCGGTCGAGCGCAGGAAGCCCTCCTTGTCCGCATCGAGAATCGCGACCAGCGACACCTCGGGCATGTCCAGGCCTTCGCGCAGCAGGTTGATGCCGACCAGCACGTCGAACACGCCCTTGCGCAGGTCGCGGATGATCTCCACGCGCTCGACCGTCTCCACGTCCGAATGCAGGTAGCGCACGCGCACGCCGTGCTCGCCGAGGTAGTCGGTGAGGTTCTCCGCCATCCGCTTGGTCAGCGTCGTGACCAGCACGCGGTCGCCCATCGCGGTGCGCAGGTGGATCTCGGACAGCAGGTCGTCGACCTGGGTCGCCACCGGCCGGATCTCGACCGCCGGATCGACCAGCCCGGTCGGGCGCACGACGAGTTCGACGATCTGTCCTTCCGACTTGTCGCGCTCGTAAGGCCCCGGCGTGGCGGAGACGAACACCGTGCGCGGCGCGCGGCGTTCCCATTCCTCGAATTTCAGCGGCCGGTTGTCCAGCGCCGACGGCAGCCGGAAGCCGAACTCGACCAGGGTCTCCTTGCGCGAACGGTCGCCTTTGTACATCGCCCCGAGCTGCGGGACGGTGACGTGCGATTCGTCCACCACCAGCAGCGCGTCCGCCGGCAGGTAGTCGTACAGGCACGGCGGCGCCTCGCCGGGCATGCGCCCGGTCAGGTGCCGCGAGTAGTTCTCGACGCCGTTGGAGTAGCCGACCTCGGCCATCATCTCGAGGTCGAACGTCGTGCGCTGCTGCAGGCGCTGCGCCTCGACCAGCTTGTTCGCCTTGTACAGCTGATCGAGCCGTTCGCGCAGCTCGACCTTGATCGTCTCGACCGCGTCGAGCACGGTGCGTCGCGTGGTGACGTAGTGCGTGCCGGGATAGACGACGTAGCGCGGCACCTTGCGCAGCACCACGCCGGTGAGCGGATCGAAGATCGCGAGGTTCTCGATCTCGCCGTCGAACAGTTCGATGCGCAGCGCGTCGGTTTCGTTCTCGGCCGGAAACACGTCGATCACGTCGCCGCGCACGCGGAAGCTGCCGCGATGCAATTCATAGTCGCCGCGTTCGTACTGCAGTTCGGTCAGATGCCGGATCAATTCGCGCTGATCGACGCGCTCGCCGCGCGCGAGGATCAGTCGCATGGACAAATAATCCTCGGGATCGCCGAGGCCATAGATCGCCGACACCGTCGCGACGATCAGCGCATCGGGCCTGGACAGCAGCGCCTTGGTCGCCGACAGGCGCATCTGCTCGATGTGCTCGTTGATCGA
>DATHOV010000387.1:0-3139 GCA_035484515.1 Lysobacteraceae bacterium | reverse complement strand
TGATCGAACGCTCGCGCACGCTCGGCACGCAGCTGTTCCAGGAATTGCAGGGTATGCAGGCGCGGCATCCTGTCATCGGAGACGTGCGCGGCGGCCACGGTCTGTTCGCGGTGATCGAACTGGTCGCCGATCGCACGACGCGCGAGCCGATCGCGCCATGGCCGCAGACATCGAAAACGCTCAAGGCGCTCGTCGATGCGGCGATGGCCGAGGGCGTGTCGTTTGCGACCCGCGGCAACCTGATCCTGCTCGCGCCGCCGCTGGTGATCGCGGAATACGAACTCGCCGATGCGATCGCCCTGCTGGACCGGTTGCTGTCGCGGTTCTTCGCCGGCGATCCCATCGTTACTCATTAGAAAGGGCCCGACCGAATGGCATTCCGCCTCACCTACGCGACGATGTACAACCCACCCGAAGCGATGCACGAAGGCTTCGAGGCTGCGCTCGCGCGCGTCCGGCACTCGATGGACTGGCGCCATTCGCTATTCATCGACGGCGCGGACCGCGACGCCTCGCACTACGCAGATCGTCGCAGCCCGATCGACCGCGAGTTGCGCCTGGGCGAGTTCGCGCTCGCCGATGCAAACGATGCGGACGCGGCGATGCAGGCCGCGCATGCCGCCTACCCGGCCTGGCGCGCAACGCCTGCTGCCGAGCGCGTACGGCTGATGCGCCATGTGGCCAGGATCATGGAAGACCGCGTCTACGACATCGCCGCAGCGCTCGTGCTGGAAGTCGGCAAGAACCGCGTCGAGGCCCTTGCCGAGGCGCAGGAGACCGTCGATTTCTTCAAGTGCTACGCCAACGATTTCGAAAGCCATGCCGGATACGTCAACGAGCTTCCGGACGATCCGGTCGAAGGCTGGGTCTCGCACAATCGCAGCGTGATGCGACCCTACGGCGTGTGGGTCGTGATCGCGCCGTTCAACTTCCCGCTCGCGCTCGCGGGTGGGCCGGTCGCCGCCGCGCTCGTCACCGGCAATACGGTGGTCGTCAAGGGCGCGACCGATACGCCATGGGCCGGGCGATTGCTTGCCGACTGCATCCGCGATGCCGGGCTTCCTGCCGGCGTCTTCAACTACCTTTCGGGTTCCGGACGCGAGATCGGCGACCGCATCGTCAAGCATCCGCTCACCGCAGGCGTGACGTTCACCGGTTCGGTGGCCGTGGGAAGGCAGTTGATGCAGCATATGGCCGGCGGCGCATGGCCGCGGCCGTGCATCGCCGAAATGGGCGGCAAGAACCCATGCATCGTCACCGCGCATGCCGACCTCGATCGGGCTGCGCCGGGCATCGTTCGTTCGGCCTACGGCATGGGTGGACAGAAGTGCTCGGCGCTGTCGCGGCTTTATGTGCACGAGGACGTGGCCGACGCGCTGATCGAGCGCCTGCGCAAGCAGATCGCCGCCGTCCGCATCGGCGATCCGCGCAAGCGCGAGCACTGGCTGGGTCCGGTCGTGAACGCGACGGCCTACGGCAACTACGCGCGTCACATCGATGAGCTGCGCGCCGGGGGGGCGAACATGATCTGCGGAGGCCGCCGGCTGGGCCAGAGCACGGATGGTCAATCCGAACCTGCCGATGGCTATTACGTCGAGCCCGTGCTCGTCGGGGCATCGCTCGATCATCCGCTATGGCAACACGAGATGTTCCTGCCGATCCTGATGCTGCATCGCTACCGCGACAACGAGGAAGCGATGCGGCTTGCCAACGGCACGTCGATGGGACTGACGGCGGGCTTTTACGGAAATGCCGCGGAGACGGCGTGGTTCCACGACAACATCGAAGCCGGCGTCACCTACGCCAACCGACCGCAGGGCGCGACCACCGGCGCATGGCCCGGCTACCAGCCGTTCGGCGGATGGAAGGGCTCGGGTTCGACCGGCAAGGCGATCGCCTCGTTCTACTACCTCGCGCAATACATGCGCGAACAGTCGCGGACCGTGGTGGACTGAGGCATGCCGCTGTCCCTCGCCGACGCGATCGAACGCTTCGTGCCGGACGGCGCCAGCATCGCGCTCGAGGGGTTCACACACCTGATTCCGTTCGCGGCCGGGCACGAGATCATCCGCCAGCGCCGGCGCGACCTGCACCTGATCCGGATGACACCCGACCTGGTCTACGACCAGATGATCGGCATGGGCTGCGCGCGCAAGCTCACGTTCTCGTGGGGCGGCAATCCGGGCGTCGGTTCTCTGCATCGCCTGCGCGACGCGGTGGAACACCAGTGGCCGCAGCCGCTGCAACTCGACGAACACAGCCACGCCGGCATGGCCGCTGCGTTCTGCGCGGGGGCTGCGCGTCTGCCGTTCGGCGTGCTGCGCGGCTACATCGACACCGACCTGGCGACGCACAACCCGAATATCCGCCGCGTCACCTGCCCGTTCAGCAGCGAATCGCTCGCGGCGGTGCCCGCGCTCAACCCCGACGTCACCATCCTGCACGCACAGCGCGCCGACCGCGAAGGCAATGTCGCGATCCACGGCATCCTCGGCGCGGCGCGCGAGGCCGCGCTCGCGGCGAAGACGCTGATCGTGACGGTGGAGGAGATCGTCGACAGCCTGCCGCCGGCGATGAACGGCATCGTGCTGCCGCACTGGATCGTCGGCGCCGTCGTGCATTGTCGTGGTGGCGCGTATCCCTCGTACGCGCAGGGCCACTACGCACGCGACAACGCGTTCTACCGGCGCTGGGACGCGATCTCGCGCGATCGCGAAGTCTTCATCGCGTGGATGGAACGGCACGTGCTCGCCACGCCCGATCATCGCGCCTTCCTCGAAAGCCTGCGCGCGGAGGCCGCATGAGCGATTGCACGCGCGAGGAGCTCATGACGATCGCGGCTGCGCGCCTGCTCTGGGACCGCTGTGTCTGCTTCGTCGGCATCGGTCTGCCGAGCGCCGCCTGCAACCTGGCGAGGCTCACCCACGCGCCGGGGATCGTACTGATCTACGAATCGGGCACGATCGGCACGAAGCCGGACGTGTTGCCGCTGTCGATCGGCGACGGCGAACTCGCCGACACCGCCGCCTGCGTCGTGCCGCTGCCGGAGATATTCAGCTACTACCTGCAGGCCGGACGCGTGGACGTCGGCTTCCTCGGCGCAGCGCAGATCGACCGCCACGGCAACCTCAACAGCACC
>DATHOV010000386.1:0-13061 GCA_035484515.1 Lysobacteraceae bacterium | reverse complement strand
CGGCTAACGCCGCCTCATCCAGACCATGGGCCCCACCGGAAGGTTTGACTGCGCCGGCCGCGCGCTTGCGGGCGCGCCGCGCGTTGCTGAGGCGATCCAGATAGAGATAGACCACCGGAGTGGTGAACAGCGTCATCGCCTGACTAAAGATCAGTCCACCCGCCATCGTGTAGCCGAGCGGCTGGCGCAGCTCCGAGCCGGTGCCGTGGCCCAGCATCAGCGGCAGCGCGCCGAGCAGGGCCGCCATGGTGGTCATCATGATCGGGCGGAAGCGCAGCACGCAGGCCTGGTAGATCGCTTCCTCGGGTTCGAGATGCTGGTCGCGTTCGGCGGTCAGTGCGAAGTCCACCATCATGATGCCGTTCTTCTTGACGATGCCGATCAGCATGATGATGCCGATCAACGCGATCACGCTCAGGTCGTAGCCGAAAAGCATCAAGGTCAGCAGCGCGCCGACGCCGGCCGAGGGCAGGGTCGAGAGAATGGTCAGCGGGTGGATGAAGCTCTCGTAGAGCACGCCGAGGATCAGATACACGACCAGCAACGCGGCGGCGATCAGGTACGGCTGCGACGCGAGCGATGTCTGGAACGCCTGGGCGGTGCCCTGGAACGAACCGCTGAGCGTCTGCGGAGCGCCCATTTGGGCCTGTACCTGCTGGATGGCCGTCACCGCATCGCCGAGTGCGGCGCCGCCGGCGAGGTTGAAGCTGATCGTCACCGCCGGGAACTGGCTCTGGTGGTTGATCGCCAGGTACGCGGTCTTGGTCATGTCCACGTGCACCAGGCTCGACAGGGGAACCTGCTGCTGCGTGAGCGGCGACGTGAGGTAGAGCTTGTCGAGCAGGCGCGCGTCGGTCTGCAACGCCGGATCGACCTCCATCACGACGTGGTAGCTGTTGAGCTGGGTGAAATACTGCGCGACCTGGCGCTGGCCGATCGCGTCGTAGATCGTGGCGTCGATCAGCGAAGGCTGGATGCCGAAGCGCGATGCCTGGTCGCGATCGATGGTCAGGGTCGTGGTCGCCGCATTCGCCTGCTGGTCGCTGGTGACGTCGGCGAGCTGTTTCATCCCCTGCATCTTGGCCATCAGCTTGGGCGCCCAGAGGTTCAACTCATCGAGGTTGCCGTCCTGCAGGGTGTACTGGTATTGCGTCCGGCCGAGCCGACCGCCGACCTTGACGTCCTGTGGCGCCTGCATGTACAGGTTGGCGCCTTCGATGGTCGCGAGCTTCGGACGCAGGCGAGCGATGATCTGGTCGGCACTCGACTTGCGCTGCGAGCGCGGATTAAGGGTGATGTAGAAGCTGCCGCTGTTGAAGGTCGACGAACCGGCGCTGTAACCGACTTCCGCCACGTCCGGATCCTTGCCGATGATCCTGGCCATCGCCGCCAGGTGTTCCCACATCGCCGCCGACGAGATGTCTTGCGCGCCCTCGGCGCTTCCCGAGATCGTTCCGGTGTCCTGCTGCGGAAAGAAGCCTTTCGGTATGAAGATGAACAGCACCGTGGTCAGCGCCAGCGTGGCGAGGAACACGCACAGGGTCAGGAACTGGTGCTTGAGCACGCGCTTGAGGCCCCATTCGTAACCCGCCAGCATCTTGTCGAACATGCGCTCGAAGAACGCATAGACGCGGCCGTGATGGGTGTCCTCCTTGCCCTTGATGAGCTGCGCGGCCATCATCGGGGTCAGGGTCAGTGCGAGCGTTCCCGACACCAGGATCGCCACCGTCACGGTGACCGCGAATTCGCGGAACAGCCGGCCGACGATGCCACCCATCAGCAGTAGCGGAATGAACACCGCGACCAGCGACAGGCTGATCGAGACGATGGTGAAGCCGATCTCGCCGGCGCCCTTGATCGCCGCGTCGAACGGTTTCATTCCCTCTTCGATGTGGCGGACGATGTTCTCCAGCATCACGATCGCGTCGTCGACGACGAAGCCGACCGCGATCGTCAGTCCCATCAGCGAGAGGTTGTCGAGGCTGTAGCCGAGCAGGTACATCACCGCGAACGTGCCGGCCAGCGACAGCGGCACGGTGATGGCGGGGATGAAGGTCGCGCGCACGTTTTTCAGGAAGCAGAAGATCACCAGCACCACCAGCACGATCGTGATCAGCAGGGTGATCTCGACGTCGCTGACCGATGCGCGGATGGTCTGGGTGCGATCGGACAGCACGCTCACGTCGATCGCCGCGGGGATCGTCGCCTGCAGGCTCGGCAGCGCGGCCTTCACCTTGTCGACGGTGTCGATCACGTTCGCGCCGGGCTGCTTGAATACCGCCAGCAGGATGCAGCGCTTGCCATTCGCCCATGCCGCGAGCTTGGTGTTCTCCGGACCGTCGATCGCCTGGCCGATGTCGCGGATGCGCACCGGCGCGCCGTTGCGATAGGCGACGATCACGTCGTTCCATGGCGCCGCGGCGAGGATCTGGTCGTTGTCGTAGACCGCGAAGCTCTGCCGTGGACCATCGAAGGTGCCCTTGGGCGCATCGGCCGATGCGACCGAAACCTGCGCGCGCACGTCTTCCAGGCTCAGGCCCAGCGAGGCGAGCTTCGCGGGATCGATCTGGATGCGCACCGCGGGCTTCTGCTGGCCGTTGATCGTGACCTGCGCCACGCCGGTGATCTGCGAGAGTTGCTGGGCGAGGACGTTGTCGGCGGAGTCGTCGACGGTGATGAGCGGTAGCGAATTGGAGGTCAGCGCCAGGATCAGGATCGGCGAATCCGCGGGATTGACCTTGCGGTAGCTCGGCGGGCTCGGCAGGTTGGTCGGCAACTGTCCGCCGGCGGCATTGATCGCCGACTGGATGTCGACCGCAGCGGCATCGACGCTGCGATTGAGATCGAACTGCACGGTGATCGAACTCGAACCGAGCGAACTCGTCGAGGTCAGCTCGGTCACGCCGGCGATCAGCGAGAACTGCCGCTCCAGCGGCGTGGTCACGCTTGCTGCCATGGTTTCCGCGCTTGCGCCGGGCAGCGATGCGGAGACCTGGATGGTCGGAAAATCGACCTGCGGCAAGGGCGCGACCGGCAGCATCGGAAACGCGACCACGCCGATCATCAGCAATCCGGCCGCCATCAGCGCAGTCCCGATCGGGCGCCGTATGAAACCTTCGGAGAGGCTCATTGCGATGCGGCCGCGGCGGGGACCACCTTGACCCTCGAATCGCTTTTCAGTTTGAGCTGGCCATCGACCACGACCCGGTCGCCTGCCGCGATCCCGGATTCGACCATCGTGGTCGGGCTGCCGGTGTTGTCCGTGGATATCTTGATTGTGCGCATCTGCGCCTTGTCGCCGGCTGCGACAACATACGCGTACAGCCCCTTCGGGCCACGCTGCACGGCGGCGGTGGGCATGGTGACCACGTGCTGGCGGGTCTGGACCAGCAGCTTCGCATCGACGAACTGGCCGGGCCAGAGCGCGTGGTCGGTATTCGGGAAGGTCGCCTTCAGTTGCACCGTGCCGGTGGTCGGGTCGATCTGGTTGTTGATCAGCAGCACCGTGCCGGTACCCAGCACCTTGCTGTCGCCGCGGCTTGAAGCGGTCACGGTGAGCTGGCCCTTGGCCATCTGCTGGTTGACCGCTTCGAAATCGTCTTCCGGCAGGGTGAACAGCACCGAGATCGGTTCGATCTGGGTCACCACCACCAGGCCGTTGGTGTCGGCCGCGTGCACGATGTTGCCGACATCGACCAGCCGCACGCCGGTGCGACCGTCGATCGGCGAGGTGATCGAAGTGTACGCGAGCTGGACCTTCGCGTAGTCGATCTGCGCCTGGTCGTTCTGCACGGTCGCGGCGTCCTGCGCGACCAGCGCGACCTGGGTATCGCGTTGTTGCACCGGGGACGAATCTTCCTGGACCAGGGTCTGGTAGCGCTGCAGGTCGTGCCGTGCATTGACCAGCAATGCTTCGTCACGCGCCTTGGCGGCGGCCACCTGTTCGAGCTGGGCCTGGAACGGCTGCGGGTCGATCTTTGCAAGCAGCTCGCCGGCTTTCACGTCCTGGCCTTCGATGAAGGCCACCTTGAGCAAGGTTCCATCGACGCGTGTGTGGATGGTCACCGTGTTGTAGGCCTGGACCGCGCCCAGCCCGGTGAGATAGATCGGCACATCGCTCGACTGCGCGACCGCGGTGACGACCGGGATCGGAGGAGGCGGAGGTGTCGGCTTGGGTTTGAACAGGACCTTCAGCAACAACCACAGGCCGATGCCGACCGCGCAGACCAGCACGGCCCAAAGTACGTATCGCCCGAAGCGACGCACGGGTTTGCCGTGCGTGGCAGGTGCGGTTGCGGTTGCGGGGGGGTCAGGTGTCGCCATGAGTCCGCCGAACCCTGGCAGCCGCTCGCGCTGGCGAGCCCCATGAAGGCGCAAACGGGTTTGTCACGGCCACTCCTTCTGCCGTTCGATGGCGGATGCTAACGCACATTGGAGTGGTCGGTACACGATGCGAAATCCACGTTCAGCGGGCGCTGCGCGTTGATGGAGGTCAGTCCACTCCGTCCACCTTTCCTGGTCTGCCAACTCGCGCCATCTCGCTACACCTGCCCGGACTCCGCCCCTGCCGGCGGCAGTCGCTTCTGTTCGCGCAGCATCTGCTCGAGCTCGGGCAGCGCCACCGGCCCGCTGAAATAGTAGCCCTGGATCCGATCGCAGCCATTGCTTCGCAGGTACGCCAGTTGCGCTGCCGTTTCCACGCCCTCGGCGATCACATCCAGCTTCAAGCCGTGCGCCATGCGGATGATGGTCAGCGCGATGGCGGCGGCGTCGGGGTTGGTCGTGATGTCGCGGATGAAGGCGATGTCGATCTTCAACTTGTCGATCGGGAACCGGCGCAGGTAGGCAAGACTCGAATAGCCCGTTCCGAAATCGTCGATGGAAATCCGCACGCCCAGGTTCTTCAGGTTTTGCAGAATGCCAATGGTGCGCTCGGTGTTCACCATCAGCGAGCTTTCGGTCAACTCCAGCTCCAGCAGATCAGCCGGAATGCCGTGTTCGGCGAGCGCCTTCACGACATCTCCCTCAAGATCGCCCTCGATGAATTGACGTCCGGAGACATTCACCGAAATCTGCATCGGGCCGATCGAGGAGCGCATCCACCGACCGATTTGCCGGCATGCCGCATCGATGACCCAGGTGCCTACGCGCACGATGAGGCCGGTTTCTTCCAGTACCGGGATGAACTCTCCCGGCGACACCAGTCCATGCCCTGGCCGTTGCCAGCGCAGCAACGCTTCAAGGCCGTCCATGCGACCGCTGCTCAAACTTACCTTGGGCTGATAGAAGAGGAGCAATTCATCGTTCTCGACGGCCTTGCGCACGGCCTTTTCCAGCTTGATCTGGGCCAGCACTTCGGCATTCATCTGCGCGGTAAAGAAGCGGAAGGTGTCGCGACCGGCCTGCTTGGCCCGGTACATCGCGGTGTCCGCGTACTTGAGCAGGGTTTCAGGGTCGGATGCGTCGTCGGGATGAGCCGTGATGCCGATGCTTGCGGTGACCGTGACTTCATGGCCCTTCAGGTCGAACGGCGCGCGCAGCACGTCGCGGATCCTGTTGGCGACGGCCGTCGCTGCGCGCTGGCCGCCCCGCATCATCAGGATCAATCCGAACTCGTCTCCACCGAGGCGCCCGACGGTATCGCGCGTGTGCACGCATTGCACGAGCCTGCTGCTGAATTGGCGCAGCAATTCGTCGCCGATGGCGTGGCCGAGCGTGTCGTTGACGTTCTTGAAATGGTCGAGGTCGATGAACAGGACGGCGACGAGGGAGCTTTCGTCCGATGCACGATCCAGGGCTTCCTGCAGGGCCTGGTAGAACAGCGTGCGATTGGGGAGGCCGGTGAGCTGGTCGTAGTGGGCAAGATGTTCCAGGTCGGCCGTGCGCTCCTGCACCTGTTGCTCCAGGTGCGTGCCGTTGTCCTGCAGATCGTCGCCATAGGCTTTCAGCCGCAACAGATTGCGCACGCGCAGCCACAATTCGGCGCGGTCGACCGGCTTCGTCAGGAATTCTTCCGCGCCGGCGCCGAGGCCGGCGAGGCGCGCGCTGCGGTCGATCTGTGCGGTGACCATGATGATGGGAATCGCCGAAGTCGCCGGATCCGCTTTCAGTACGCTTGCTACCTCGTATCCGTCCATGCCCGGCATCATCACGTCGAGCAGGATCAGGTCCGGCGCGCATTGCGCGATCGAAGCGAGCGCTTCCTCGCCATTCGCGGCACCGATCGTGACGTAGCCTTCGGGTCGCAGCAGCGCTTCGAGCAGCTTGCGGTTCTGGAGTTCGTCATCGACTATGAGAATGGTTGCGTGCGCGCTGTTCATGGCGTCCTGCCGGATGAATCCGCTTCCTCGCCGTCCTGCCGGTCCGATTTCTCCAGCAGGGTGTCGATCACCGCATAAAGTTCCCGATAGCGCAGGGGCTTGGCGATGTATCCATCGCAGCCGGCGACCTCGCTTTTCTCCCGGTCCTCCTTCATCGCCATCGAGGTCAACGCGATGATCGGGATCATGGCGGTCGCAGGATCCCGCTTCAGCAGCGCCGTGGCCGCAAAGCCGTCCATGCCGGGAAGCTGGATGTCCATCAGGATCAGGTCCGGTCGTTCGGCGCGCGCGAGCGTTATGCCGTGTTCGGCATCGACTGCGCACAGCACCGCGTGGCCGGCATGGCGCATCAGCAGCGACGTCAGTTTCATGTTTGCCGGGTTGTCTTCGATGATGAGGACCTTGGCCATCGCGCATCCTACTGTTGCTGCAATGCTTGCTTGCGCAGCGGCAGCCATGCGGCGAAGCGCGAGCCTTCGCCTTCGACACTGGCCACGGCGACCGTGCCTCCGTGCAGTTCGGCGAGTTGCTTCACCATTGCCAGGCCAAGGCCCGTGCCTTCGAATTTGCGCGCGAGGCTGCTGTCGATCTGGGTGAAAGCCTGGAACAATTTCGCCATGTTGTGCTGCGAGATGCCGATCCCGCTGTCGCTGACGACGATTTCGAGGAAGTCGTTGTGCTCGTTGATGGCCAGAGGAAAGCCGTGCACCGGCCAGTTGCCGTGCAGCGTCCCGACGGTGCTGCGCGGCACGCGCCGGGCGCTCACGACCACGCGGCCTCCATTCGCGCTGAACTTCACCGCGTTCGACAGCAGGTTGTAGACGATCTGCTTGGTCTTGCGCATGTCCAGTTGCAGCGCGTCGAGATCATCGTCCGTCTGGAGCTCGACCCGGATGCGCTGGGCAGCAGCTTTTTCCCGGACGATCGACAGGCCGTTCGACAACAGGCCATTCAAATCGACCGCCTCGAGTTCGAGCGTCATCATGCCGGCCTCGACCTTCGACAAATCGAGGATGTCGTTGATCAGCGACAGCAGGTGCCGGCCGCTCGCGAAGATGTCGGTGACGCTTTCCTGCTGGATATCGCTCATCGCGCCCATCAAGCCGTCCTTGAGCGCTTCGGAAAACCCGATGATCGCGTTCAGCGGCGTGCGCAATTCGTGCGACATCGTCGCGAGAAATTCGGACTTCATGCGGCTGGCGTGTTCCAGCTCGATGTTCTTTTCCTGCAGGGTGTGGTCGAACCGCTTGCGTTCGGTCACGTCGCGCGCGGCCGCGAACACGCCCTGCAATTTGCGGTCGCGGTCGTGGAAGGTCGCGGCGTTGTACGACACCACGGTTTCTTCGCCGTTCTGCGCGCGCACGGTCAACTCGTAGTCGCTCACCTTGTTCTCGGTGAGCACGCGCTTGATCGCGGCGTCGGCGCGAATCGGGTCGGTGAAGAAATTCCTGCAGGGCGCGCCGATCAGTTCGTCGCGCGTGCGCCCGGTCAGCGCGATCATCTGCTGGTTCACGTCCGAAATGATGCCCTGCGGGTCGGTCGTCATCAGCGCGTCGATGTTCGATTCGATCAGCGAGCGCGTGTAGAACTGCTGGTCGCGCAGCCGCTGGTCGAGCAAGGCGCGCGCTTCCTCGACCTGCGCGCGCGCGGTGTTGTCGGTGCCGATCAACAGGTAGCCGATGATGTTTTCCTGCGCATCGCGCAGCGACGTGACCGACACGATCGCGGGAAAGCGGCTGCCGTCCTTGCGGATGTACGTCAACTCGTAGATGTCCTCGATGCCGCGCGAAGCCTTGAACACCATCGCCTCGAAGCCAGGCGTGATCTGCGTATCCAGTTCCACGCTCAGCGCCGCCGCGCGCGCGATCAGTTCCCGCGAATCGGAAATGTCGGCCGGCGTGATCCTGTTGACCACATCCATCGCCGCATAGCCAAGCATGCGTTCGGCGCCGACGTTGAAGATCTGGATGACGCCTTTTTCGTCGGTGGCGATACTGGAGAAATACGCGCTGTTGAAGATCGCATCCTGCAATGCGCCCGTCTTCAGCAATGTCTTCTGGCGCCGGAATTCGATGATGCCGTCGACGCCCTGCTTGTCGCCAATGCCAATGCCGGAACCTGCGCTCGACATAAATCCTTCCCTTGCGAGCAATCACGACCAGCAGGCGACTCGCACGAACAGCATGCGACGCTGCTGCAGAGCGGACTCGCGGAGTGCCAAACAATCGACCCTGGAACGCGAGCCGACCGGCGGCAATGAGGAGGCGAGTCCCGATAATGCGCCTGTCGAACGCAAGCTTATGTACTGCAGCGCACATAGGCCGTATCAGCATCACCATGCAGCCGGGATCAAATCCGGGATGCGCTGGGGCGCCTGACCGTTAGCCCAAACGAATCGGCGCGGTTCAGTTTCCTCGCGTGCCGAAGCGAACAGGCAGCCGCTTCGTCATGTTCCTTCCCCGATGTCGTATCCGTTGTGGTCGATGATCGTCGTGGCCTGGCGCGAGTCCGGTTCCTTCAACGCAGGGACATGGCGATCGTGGTCAAGCGAAATCGATGTCCATCGAGCCAGGATGGCTTTGATCGATCGGCCGTGCCAAGAGTTTGCGTCCGACGCCGCACAGGTCAAATTGAAGCTCATTGAATGGACCCTGACCGCACGCGATCGCGTAGATCCGATCCGCGCAGAACGGAACGAAAAGTTCACGGCCGATTTGCCATGATCCGCAACGGATGGACGGTCGCACCAACTACGTCGAAGGAGGACACATGACAAGGACGCGCCTGGAATTGCATACCATGATCTGCGATCTGGAAGAGGAAGTTTCCACGATCGCCCCGTACGTCTCGCAGGAGGAATTGATGGAGTTTTTCGCCGACCAGACGCGTGCGATCGAGGACGACGTCTGGACCGCCGAAGACCTCATCCACGTGCGCAAGCGCCTTCGACGCATTCTCACCGAGCAGGGCCTGATGACGGCCTGATGGCCCGGCGATCGCGTCGATCGCGCCGGATTCCTCGCCCGGGGTCTGTCCCGGGCGAGGTTTGAGACTTGTCGAAATCCTCCAGAAATCCTCCAGCTGGGCATCCTGGGCGCCGTAGGGACCCCGAGCTCTGCCGCGCGTCCTTTCACCAAGGGAGAAGGACATGCTCATGCTGATGCCTCGCCATGAACAGCGAGGTGCAGGACATCACCGGTTCGGCGCCTGGAACGAACGGCGATCAGTCTTGCGCCGGATCACGATGCATCGTGCGTGCCTTTGTCATGGTGCTCGTCTGCGTGTTCCGACGCCTCGCCGGCGCGCATGCGCTGGAATATGCCGAGCGCCATCAACAGCCAGGGGAGCAGCAGCAGAGCTCCTGCGAACGCGAGCAGCACGGCAGTGCCAAGATCGCGGTTCGGCAACATCGCATAGCTGATGCCGAACCCCAGCGCCCAGCCGGCGGCGGCGAAGCACGCCACGGGGAGGAACAGTCTCCTGACTACGGTTCGTGCGTTGCGCATGGCATTCCTTCCTTCTTGCCTCTTCGGCAGACGCAAATACGTCGAGGGCCTTCCAAGCCTCGACCGCAGCCTCGCACGGATGACCTGTCCGCGGCCTAAATGCTCGCCGACGCGTTCAGGGTTCCCGGATTGTTGCGCGACACGTTGCTGAGTGGAGTTCGTGTCGTATCGAGGAAGCGATGGATTGTCGTGCCCGATGGCTACGACGGCCTCTTCCGCGCTGGATAATGCGCGACGATCTTTCCGGACATCCAGATCGTCTGTTCGTACGCCAGCGATTCCACCTGCAGCCAGCTTCCGTTCGCGCGCTTCCAGGTGTCGCGGATGCGCTCGACGCTGCGGTAGGGCGTGTGCTTCGGACCCTGCGTTCCGGTTTCGGAATAGGTGCCGTACAGAAAGAACAGATCGCCAGCCCGGGTCACCTTGTCGACCTTGGTCGAGCACCCGGTGACCTTCGAATCGGCAGGCATCGTCTTCAGGCCTGCGATCGATGCCGCGCGGTCGGTCCGGCTTCCATCGGCCTCGATCGCCATGTACTCGGGCGCCAGCGTCTTCGCGTACGCATTCCAGTCGCCGCTCTTCGAGGTGGCGCAATCGGCGTCGTCCATGGCCTGCAGTAGCGTCGCGATGCCGGCGGGCGCTGCTCGTTCCGCTTCGACAGCAGGCGCGGGAGCGAATGCCGCCGCGCCGATGACGGCCGCGACGACCAGCCAGGTGGGATTCCCCGCAGGCCTGCTCACGGCTTCGCGTCGTCCATGAACGGATAGCGGTAGTCGTGCGGCGGCGCGAAGGTTTCCTTGATCGTGCGCGGGTTGATCCAGCGCAGCAGGTTGAGGATCGAGCCGGCCTTGTCGTTGGTTCCTGACGCGCGGCCGCCGCCGAAGGGCTGCTGGCCGACGACGGCGCCGGTGGGCTTGTCGTTGAGGTAGAAGTTGCCGGCGGCGTTGCGCAGGTGGTCGATGCCCTGCTGGATCGCATAGCGGTCCTGCGCGAAGATCGCGCCCGTCAGCGCGTAGGCGCTGGTGTGGTCGACGATGTCGAGGGTCTCCTCCCACTTGTGCTCGTCGTAGACGTGAAGGGTAAGCACCGGGCCGAACAACTCGTCGCACATCGTGCGGTAGGTCGGATTGGTGGTGACGATCACGGTCGGACGCACGAAGTAGCCTTCCGAATCGTCGCAGCCGCCGCCGACGAGGATACTTGCATCGGCCGAAGACTTCGCTTCCTCGATCGCGTTCGACTGCGTCCTGAAGCTCGACGCATCGATCACCGCGCCCATGAAGTTCGAGAAGTCCGAGACATCGCCCATCTTGATGCTCTCGACTTCCGCGACCAGCATGTCCCGCACTTGCGGCCACAGGTTGCTCGGCACGTAGACGCGGCTCGCGGCGGAGCACTTCTGGCCCTGGTACTCGAACGCGCCGCGCACGATCGCGGTGGTCAGTGCGACCGGGTCGGCGCTGCGGTGGGCGATGATGAAGTCCTTGCCGCCGGTTTCGCCGACCATGCGCGGATAGCTGATGTACTTGTCGATGTTGTCGCCGACCGTGCGCCACATCTGGTGGAACACGCGAGTCGATCCGGTGAAGTGGATGCCGGCGAAATGACGGCTCGCGAGCACCGGATCGCCGACGGTGCCGCCGCTGCCGGTGACGAGATTGATCACGCCATCGGGCAAGCCGGCTTCGCGGAACAGTTTCATCAGGAAGTGCGCGCTGTAGACGGCCGTGCTCGCCGGCTTCCACACGACGGTGTTGCCGCACAGCGCGGGAGCGGTCGGCAGGTTGCCGGCGATCGCGGTGAAGTTGAATGGCGACACCGCGAACACGAAGCCTTCGAGCGGCCGATGTTCGAGACGGTTCCACATGCCGGCCGAACTGCGCGGCTGCTCGCGCAGGAGCTGCTCGTAGAACGCGACGTTGAAGCGCAGGAAGTCGATGAGCTCGCAGGCGCTGTCGATCTCGGCCTGGTGGCAGGTCTTGCTCTGGCCCATCATCGTGGCGGCGTTGAGGGTGTCGCGATAAGGGCCCTGCAGCAGGTCGGCGGCTTTCAGGAATACCGCAGCGCGCGCTTCCCACGGCAGGTTAGCCCAGTCGCGCTGGGCTGCGACGGCCGAATCGATCGCCATCCGTACTTCCGTCGCTCCGCCCTGGTGGAACTCGGCGAGCACATGGCTGTGCCGGTGCGGCATCACCGCGCGCCCGATGCTGCCGGTGCGGATTTCCTTGCCGCCGATCACCAGCGGGATGTCGACGATCTCGCCCGACATCTGCGCGAGTTTCGCCTGCAGGCTGGCGCGCTCCTTCGACTTCGGCGCGTAGCTGCGGACCGGCTCGTTGACCGGGGTGGGGACCTTCGAGATGGCGAGGGACATGGCTGGCTCCGGGGAAAAGACCGATATTGTAGTCGGTCGCCGGAACCTGACGGCGCAGATGCCGCGTCCCCCGGCGAATCCTCAGGCGACCGCCTGGTCGCGCATGCTGAAGATCGTCAGGTGGGGGTTGTCGATCAGGGCCTGGGCGCCGGCCTGCAAGCTGTGCACCAGGTCGGCGCTGGAGGCGTCCGCGGTCGGACGCAGGATGGCCCAGCCGTCGCGGCCGTTGTTCTTCACCCAGAACAGCGCTGCATCGGCCAGCTCGACCGCCTGCTCCCAGCCGAGGTTGTTCGGGGCCTCGCGGAAGGTGCGGTACTCGGCCAGGCCGATCGAACAGGTCATCGCCAGGCGCAGTCCCTCGCCGACATCGAACACATGCTCGCTGACCCGCCGTCGGATGCGCTCACCCAGGTTCGGCACGGCGCGTCGCTGCATCGGCCGGAACACCAGCAGGAATTCCTCGCCGCCCCAGCGCACGACGTAGTCGTTCATCTGCACCAGGCCGGTCAGCACGTCGGCGAACACCTGTAGGGCGCGGTCGCCGATGGTGTGGCCGTAGGCATCGTTGATGCGCTTGAAGTGGTCGATGTCCACGATCGCGAACACCAGCGCCATCTCGTTGTCGCCGGAACGTTCCTGTTCGCGATCGTAGAAGGCCAGGTCCACCGGAATCTGGTTGGTGAGGTAACGGCGATTGTGCAGGCCGGTGAGCGGATCGGTCTGGCTGGCGTGTTCGAGCTGGAGATTGGCCAGCCGCAGCGACTCGCTGGTGCGCCGGCGTTCCAGGGCGTTGGCGATGTGGAAGGAGACGAAGCCGAGCAGTTCCTCGTCGCGCGCGGTGTACTGGTAGTCGGGCGTGTA
>DATHOV010000385.1:0-3354 GCA_035484515.1 Lysobacteraceae bacterium | reverse complement strand
GGCGACAGGATTGCCCCCCTTGTTCAGCAGCGCTGTTCCATTCAAAGGCCCGGTCCTGGTCGCGCTCTACAGCTTTACAACCGTGCTTGCGCTCGCTGCGATCGGCGACGCCAGGGTGGTGCTGGCCGGCGGCATCTCGGGCGCGCCGCGCATTGCGCGGCACCTGTGGCGGATGTGTCTGGGACTGACCATGGCGACGGGCTCGGCCTTCACCAATGGATTCGCGCGGCTCCTTCCCGGCCCCTACCATGTGCCGCCGATGTTCTTCGTTCCCCAGTTCCTGCCAGTGGGCTTGCTGATCTTCTGGATGATCCGCGTGCGCTTCACGAAATGGCATCCATCGTGATGCTGCCAGGCAGAGTGGCGGAGGGAATATCGAAGGAACTGTCTCCGGCACCGCTGTTTCTCGATGGGTTCTGCGCAGCGCGCGCGTTGGGGCGCCAGTTCGCTACCAACCCGCCGCCGTCAGTTTGTCCTTCGTCGCCTGGTCGGCGGGCTTTGCAACCAGCCCACCGCGCGTGTTGAGGTACAGGTCGAAGCTGCCGCCATCCACCATCGGCAGGTAGGCGCCGCTCCCGTAGTCGGCGTCGACGAACGGCAGCCATGTCGGATAGCGATGCTTGAGGGTCCAGATATCGAACTGCGTCTCATCGTTCAATGCCTCCACGCTGCGCGGCGAGGCTCGCTCCTGTGCGATCGCGCGATAACGTCCGCCGATGCGTTCGAGCTGGTACAGCGGCGGGAAGCCCGCGAGTTGGGCTGGCATGTTCCAGCGGATCACTCGCGCATCGACCTCCCACTGGTCGCCTTTCAGGTCGACGTTGCGACGTGTGCCCGTGGCGACCGGCGTGAATTCGACCTGGAAGTGTTGCGGGCCGAGTCGCTTCATCGTCAGATGGGCGACTGCGACGTCGTCGGCGATGTGCAGGTAGTCGTGCAGCACCACTGCAAGCCCGCCCAGCGCGAGCGCCAGCAGGAACAGCACCATCCCGATCAACCCGCGCAGCAGACGCCCGACGCCGCGTGCCCGCCGGCCAGCCGCGAACAGCATCAGCGCGAGCAGCAGCATCAGCAGCGCGGGTACGAGCAGGATCAGGGTCGGACTGAACTGGCTCAGCGACATGGCATTCCTTTCCATGGAATCGAATGATCCTGCCCATGGACGATACACCTGCGCCGAGCCAGCGACTCGTCCGGTTCATCTAACCCCGCGCAGCCCGAACGCCCGTTACAGTGGCACCGGCTTCGCCAGGGAACCCACATGCGCCGCATCGTCTTTCTGTTCGCCTTGTTGCTGTCGCATGCGCTGGGTGCTGCGCCGATCACCGCGCCTTTGCTTCCCCCGAGCGCCGCGCAGGTCAGCGTGCACGCGCCGGCGGAGCCCTGGCCCGGATGGGCGCAGGAAAACGAGGAGTTTCGCCTCTGCGCCCAGATCGCCGCGCATCAGGACAAGGCGGACCAGAACCTTGTCTGCCCCTGGCCGGGCGTGCTGCAAATCCAGGCCGACGCCGACGGCGCCCGATTCGTCCTGATCTGGCAGGTACTGGCAGAAAGCTGGGTGACGCTGCCCGGCGACAGCGAGAACTGGCCGCAGGACGTGCGCGTCAACAACCGGAGCATGCCGGTGGTCAGGCACGGCAATGTTCCGCAGCTCCTGCTCAAGCCGGGCAACTATGTGCTGGCGGGCCGCATCGGATGGATGCATCGGCCGCAGGCGCTTGCGCTGCCCAGGGGCGTCGGCCCGGTGCGCCTGCAGGTCGATGGCAGGACGATCGCGCCGGTGCATTTCGACGGCGGCGCGGTCGTGCTCGGACCCGGGCCGGCGCGGTACCCGAAGCTGATGCGGCGCTGACAACGGGTGATGGGGAAAAGCACGCAGCATGGCCGCTTGACAGTCCATGCCCCGCACATGACCATCCGGTGCACATCACCGTCTTCGGACCTGGCGTAACGTGGACGCCCAACTCGCCGTGCTGATCCAGCCACCAGCGGTCTACATCAAGGACACCGGAACGCCGAGGGGGCGCGGCGCTTTTGCCGGTCGTGCGTTCAAGCTGGGCGAGCTGGTGGAAGCTTGTCCGGTCGTCCTTTTCCAGCCCTTGCCCGACCTGCGGTTGCCGCTGCAGATCAAGCGGATCGTGTTCGGATGGGGAAAGCTGGTCGGTTCGCCGCACCGTCGGCCGGCGATCGTGCTGGGCTATGGCAGCATGTACAACCACGCCAATCCCGCGGCCATGCGCTGCGAAGCCGACCCCGCGAACGAGATTCTCCGCTTCATCGCGATTCGCGACGTCGAAGCCGATGAGGAGTTGACGATCAACTACAACTCGATCGGCGACGGCAAGTCGAGCGAAGATGTCTGGTTCGAGAACAACCACGTGACGCTGATCGATTCGTAGGGCGGTGCGTGGTTGGCCGGCGTGGCGCAGTCGGACTTCATCCCCACTTCACACCCGCTTCGTCGTCAACGCATGGGCGGCGGCAAGGATGTACGCATCCTCGCCGCCGGTACTCCTCCATGCGCAACTCGCTGCTGCTCAAATGCCTCGTCATCGGCCTGCTGATCCTCGCGATCATGATTCCGCTGGGGATGATCGAGAACACCGTCGCCGAAAGGCAGTCTTTCGACCAGCAGGCGGTCACATCGGTCGAACAGGGCTTCGCGGGGGCGCAGACGCTGGTCGGGCCGGTCGTCGTCGTGCCGTATCTCGCGGATGTTCCGATCACGGTCAACGATTCGAACGGTGTTCCGCACTCGCAGGTCAGGGCCGAGCGGGGGGTGTGGACGTTCTTTCCGAAGACGGTCGCCGTGGACGGCAGCCTGGCGCCGGAATTCAAGCACCGCGGCATCCATCAGGTGCTGACCTACGAGATGGGCACCGATCTGAAGGGACACTTCGACATCGTGCTGCCGACGGAGGTCTCCGGCGCGACCCTGCGCTCGGTCGGCAAGCCCTGCCTGAGCTTCGGCATCGACGATGTGCGCGGTCTGATCGGTACGCCGACGCTGTCGATCGATGGCCGCCCGACGGCGCTGCTGCAGGGCGCGGGAGGCGAGCGTCGGGCCAGCGGCGTGCATGCGGATCTTCCGGCGCTCGCGGCCGGGCAGTCGCGCTCGTTCGGTGTCGCGATGGACTTCACCCTCGGCGGCACCGAGCGCATCGCGATCGCGCCGGTCGGCGACAGCAACCGGATCGAGTTGAAATCGACCTGGCCGAGTCCGGATTTCGAGGGGCGTTTCTCGCCGCATCAGCCGGTGATTTCCGCCAGCGGATTCGACGCGACGTGGGACATCTCCGCGCTCGCCGCCAATACCCAGGGCCAGTACGCGGACGGCGGGATGAAGGATGGCGC
>DATHOV010000384.1:0-5524 GCA_035484515.1 Lysobacteraceae bacterium | reverse complement strand
GCGTGCGCGAGATCGGTCGCCGAGGCGAGGTGGCGCGCCGAACGCTGCAGGTAGTCGGGCACGGTCCAGTGCACTTTCATGCCCAGTCGGTCCTTCACGACCTGCGCCAGATGCGGGGCGACGCCGCCGAGCTGGACGTGGCCGAAGGCATCGACCGTTCCCGCTTCGGCGAGGAACTTCCCGCTCGCGTCGCGTACGCCTTCGGAGGCGACGACCACGCACCAGCCCACGCGCCCTACGGTGGCCTTCACCTTCGCCAGGAAAGCTTCCTCGTCGAAGGCGCGCTCAGGGAACAGGATGATCTGCGGGGCCGCGTTGGGCCCATCGCCGGCCATTCCGGAAGCCGCGGCGAGCCAGCCTGCGTGCCGTCCCATCGCCTCGTAGACGAAGACCTTGGTCGAAGTGTCGGCCATCGCAGCCACATCCAGCGCCGCCTCGCGCACGGATACGGCGGTGTACTTCGCGGCCGAGGCAAAGCCGGGGCAACAATCGGTGATGTCGAGGTCGTTGTCCACAGTCTTGGGCACGCCGATGCAGGCCAGCGGGTAGCCGAACTCGGTGGCGATCTTCGAGAGCTTGAGCGCGGTGTCGGCCGAATCGTTGCCGCCGTTGTAGAGGAACCAGCGCACGTCGTGCGCACGCAACACGTCGATCAGGCGCTCGTAGGGCGCGCGGTCGGTTTCCGGCGACTTGAGCTTGTAGCGACAGGAACCGAAGGCCCCGCCCGGGGTGTGCGCGAGGGCACGGATTGCGGCGATCGATTCCTTCGAGGTATCGATCAGCTCCTCGCGCAACGCGCCGAGGATGCCATTGCGCGCCGCCAGCGCCTTGACCTTGTGCGCGCGCGCCGTCTGGATCACTGCCGATGCCGTGGCATTGATCACCGCGGTGACGCCGCCGGATTGCGCGTACAGCAGGTTGCCCTTGCCCATGGTCGAAGCTCCTCTTGACGGTTGTTGAAAACGGGCCTCCTACCCTTGTTTACTCGCGCCTGGCCGGTGCTCGCCCTTCGGGCCAGCTCCGCTGTTCCAAGCCCTGCGGGCCTAGTACAACGCACCGGGTCCGGTGCAAGCCCGGACTCGACTCCGACGAATCAAACACGGGATGTTCGATTCGCGTGCGATCCATCCATGGATCGCTGCGACAGGGTACCAATACCCTGTCACACCTCAACGGCGAAACCGGTCAATGACGGGCCAAACAGAATCTTGCTTGAGGTAGTGCATGGGTCTCCGACACCGTTTTCCGTTTTCTCACCCTTGTCCGTCGACAACGCAAGCCCGGTCGATGAAACGCAGCCAACGATCGCGCGGTCGAAGGCGGCCGTTGTGTCTGCAAAGTGGCTGATGCCGCATACGCGGAGAAAAAATCTGCTTGCGGCAGTCCGGAGACCGCGGTTTCCGGTTCCGATGCAGCACAGGCAGGATCGGCGTCCGCGACACGAACGGACGCATGCTGCACAAGACAGGACGCGAACCGCACATGGGAGAATGCAGGCTGGGTGCGAAGGCTCCCGTGCCGCATGCCGGACCACGCAAACCGCATGCACACGATTCGCTGCCGCACACCGAAGACCTCGCGCACCAGGGGCGGAAGGCGAAACTGCACAACGAAGATCCCGGAGTGCACACGCAGGGTCCGGTCGTGCACAACGACGTATTCAAACCGCACAACGCCGTCCTCGAACCGCACAGCGCGAACCTCATGCAGTGCGATGGCGTTCCCGTCGTGCACGAACCGCCAGCCGCACCACGCCGCGGAAACCGGGAACCGCGGTCTTCGACCGTGCGAAAGCGGTTTCCTTCCTTCGAACCGCGGTCCCAACCCTTCGAACCGCGGCAGGCAGGGAAAAACATCGACGCTTCGCCTGTCCGCGCAAGGCAGCGCTCATCGCAACCGCACAACGCCTTGACGCCACCGCAGTGGTCGCGGTCGATCGTGCACGGGCCGGCAAGATCCGTCCGTCAGGACGACCCGGGGCCGCGGTTCGCGGTGGCGAGAGAAGAGGGCAATGACGAACCAAAGAGAATCTTGCCCAAGATAGCGCCATTGCTGTCACACCTTGATTTGACTTGCCGGGCCGCCAGCGGTTAGCGTGAACCTAGGTCCGCGTGACGGCGTGGTCGTGGCGCGCATCGAGTGTAGCAATGCCGGTGCGCAACCAGCCCACACCTGCGTGCGATTTCTTCAGGAACCTCAGAACATGCGATTGGTACTTCTCGGCGCGCCGGGTTCGGGCAAGGGCACGCAGGCGACCCGCCTGCGCGATCACTTCGGCGTGCCGCACATTTCCACAGGCGAATTGCTGCGCGCAGCGGTCAAGGCGGGCACGCCCCTGGGCCTGCAGGCGAAGGCGGTCATGGAATCGGGCGCGCTGGTGTCCGACGAGATCGTGCTGGCCATCCTGGACGAGCGCCTGTCGCAGGGCGATACCGGCGGTGGATACATCCTCGACGGCTACCCGCGCAACCTCGCCCAGGCCAATGCGCTGGACGGATTGCTCACACGCCTGGCCCAGCCGGTCGAGCGCGCCATCCAGCTCGATGTCGACAACGAACTGCTGATCGCACGGCTCGCCGGCCGTGCCAAGGCCGAGGGCCGCGCCGACGACAATCCCGAGTCGGTGCGCAAGCGGCTGGAGGTCTACGACGAGCAGACCGCGCCGGTGATCGACTACTACCGCCACCAGCAGAAGCTCACCGCCGTCGATGGCGTGGGTTCGATGGAGGACGTGTTCGCGCGGATCGTGGAGGCGCTGGAAAGCCGCTACGCGTGAACGACCCATCGCGTCGCATGGCGCATCGAAAGCGAACCAGGGGCATCCCTTGAAACTGCATATCCTCGGCATCGCCGGCACCTTCATGGGCGGCGTCGCGGCGCTCGCGCGCGAACTCGGCGACGAAGTCGCCGGCAGCGACCAGAACATCTATCCGCCGATGAGCACCCAGCTCGAAGCGCTCGGCATCGAACTGTCGCAGGGCTACGCGCCGGAGCACATCGCGGCCGATACCGACAGCGTCGTGGTCGGCAATGCGCTCTCGCGCGGCAATCCGGCGGTCGAACACGTCCTTGATGTGCAGATGAACTACACCTCGGGCGCGCAATGGCTGGCCGAACACGTGCTGCCTGGCCGCACGACGCTTGCGGTCGCTGGAACGCACGGCAAGACCACGACGACCTCGATGCTCGCGTGGATCCTCGATGCGGCCGGACGCGATCCGGGTTTTCTCGTCGGCGGCGTGCCGGAGAATTTCGGCGTGTCCGCGCGCCGGGGCTCCGGAAACGAGTTCGTCGTCGAGGCGGACGAATACGACACCGCCTTCTTCGACAAGCGCAGCAAGTTCGTGCACTACCGGCCGCGCGTGGCGATCCTCAACAACCTCGAATATGACCACGCCGACATCTTCCCCGACATCGCCGCGATCCAGCGCCAGTTCCATCACCTCGTGCGCACCGTGCCGCGCAACGGCCGGCTGATCGTCAACGGCGAGGACGATCGTCTCGCCGAGGTATTGGCGATGGGCTGCTGGACGCCGGTCGAGCGTTTCGCGATGAACGGTTATGCCGACTGGACATCGCGACTGATCGCCGGGGACGGCTCCGAGTTCGCGGTGCTCCGGCGTGGCGTCGAGCTCGGCATCGTGCGCTGGGATCTGCTCGGCCCGCACAACGTGATGAATGCCCTAGCTGCGCTCGCCGCGGCCAACGCGGTCGGCGTCGATCCCGCGCAGGCGATCCCGACGTTGTCCGCATTCCGCAGCGTGAAGCGGCGCCTCGAAGTGCTCGGCAACGCGCGTGGTATCACCGTGTACGACGATTTCGCCCACCATCCTACCGCGATCCGCACCACGCTGGCGGGCCTGCGCGCGCGCGTCGGCAAGGCACGCATCGTGGTCGCGATGGAGCCGCGCAGCAATTCGATGCGTCTGGGGGCACATGCGGCCGATCTGGCGCCATCGCTCGACGGCGCCGATGCGGTCGTGTTCCTGCAGCGCGCTGAACTGCCCTGGGATGCCGGCAAGGTCATCGCCGGCCTGCGTGGCGAAGGCGTCGCGGTGGTCGATGTGGATGCGCTGATCGCGCGACTCGAGGCTTCCACGCGCGATGGCGACCACGTGGTGTTCATGTCCAACGGCGGCTTCGAGGGCGCGCCGCGCCGCTTCCTCGCCGCCTTGCGCGAAGGCTGATTCGGGAACGACACGGGCCGGGTGCGATGTCGGAGCATGCGTTGCCGCTGTTTCCCCTGCACACGGTCTTGTTCCCCGGCGCGCGCCTGCAACTGCGGATCTTCGAGCCGCGCTATCTCGATCTCGTGCGCCAGTGCGCGCGCGACGGCAGCGGCTTCGGCGTCTGCCTGATCCTCGAAGGCCAGGAAGCGGGCGAGCCGGCGGCGCCCGTCGCGACCGGTACCGAGGCGCGCATCGTCGATTTCAACACCCTGCCTGATGGGTTGCTGGGCATCACCGCACTGGGTGGTCGGCGTTTTCGCGTCCTGCGCACGCGCGTTCGCGACAACGGTCTGGTCGTCGCCGACGTGGGCTGGCTCGACGAGCCGGCTCCGGTCCCGCTGGCGATCGAATACGAACTGCTCGCGACCCTGCTGCGACGACTAGTCGAGCACATGGGCGGCATTCATGCGCGGGTGGACGATTCCGCCTACGCCGATGCGGGATGGGTGAGCTGGCGGCTGGCCGAGTTGTTGCCGATCGCGCCGGCAGATCGCCAGCTGCTGCTGCAGGAATGCGACCCCGATGCGCGGCTCCGGTGCCTGCTGGATCTGGTCGCGCAGCTGCAACCGGAATAGACGACGGCGCTACACTCGCGTTTCAGCCAGCTAGGAATGCACACGATGTCCGACTTGCGCGGCAAGACCCTGTTCATCACCGGCGCCTCGCGCGGCATCGGCCTGGCGATCGCGGTGCGTGCGGCGCGCGATGGCGCGAACGTCGCGGTCGCGGCGAAATCCGCGGTCGCCAATCCGAAGCTCCCCGGCACGATCCACACCGCTGCACGCGCGATCGAGGAAGCCGGTGGTCGCGCGCTCGCGATCCAGTGCGACATCCGCGAGGAAGAGCAGGTGAAGGTGGCGGTCGCGGCGACGGTCGAGGCATTCGGCGGCATCGACATCCTCGTCAACAATGCCAGCGCGATCTGGCTACGCGGCACGCTCGACACGCCGATGAAGCGCTTCGACCTGATGCAGCAGGTCAATGCGCGTGGCACCTTCCTGTGTTCGCAGGAGTGCCTGCCGTATCTGCTGAAAGCCTCGAATCCGCATATCCTCACCCTCGCGCCGCCGCCGACTCTCGATCCGAAATGGTGGGCGCCGCACACGGGCTACACGCTCGCGAAGATGGGAATGAGCTTCGTCACGATCGGCGTTGCCGCCGAATTCGGACCGAAGGGCGTCGCGGTCAACGCGCTGTGGCCGCGCACGGTGATCGCGACCGACGCGATCAACATGATCCCTGGCGTGTCGGCCGCGCAGTGCCGCAAGCCCGAGATCCTCGCCGACGCAGCGCAC
>DATHOV010000383.1:0-2905 GCA_035484515.1 Lysobacteraceae bacterium | reverse complement strand
CGCCGGGATGACGAGCACAAGGAATCCAGGATGAACACTCCCATCCGCCAGACCTGCTCCAACGCCACGATCAGCCTTATCTTCGGCATCCTGTCGTGGGTCATCCTGCCCTTCATAGGGGCGGTGATCGCGATCATCTGCGGGCACATGGCGCGCGGCGAGATCCGTCGCTCGCAGGGCGCGCTCGATGGCGACGGGCTCGCGGTCGGCGGCCTGGTGCTGGGCTACCTGCACCTGGCGGTCTTCCTGCTCGTCCTCATCGCGATCTTCCTGTTCTTCGGCGGACTCGCGGCGTTCCTCGCCTTTGCCGCCCAGCACCACACCTAGGCCGGCGGACGCAGTGCAGTTCTCCGACACGGCCCGGGGCAAGGACGACGTCCTCGGCGCCACTTCGCGCTTCAGCAATCGCGTGCACGACTACGTCCGTCATCGCCCGGACTATCCGCCGGCGCTGATGGCGTGGCTGCGCGAGACGCTGGCCGTCGACGCCCGCTGGCGGGTCGCCGATGTCGGTGCCGGTACCGGCATCTCCACGCGCATGTGGCTGGACGCGGGTCACGACGTGGTCGGCGTCGAGCCGAACGAAGCGATGCGCCTCGCCGCGCAGGCCGCGTTCGCAGGCCACCCACGGATCGCATGGAGCGACGGAACGGCCGAACGCACCGGCCTGGCCGACGCCAGCGTGGACCTGGCGTCGGCCGCGCAGGCCTTCCACTGGTTCGATCCCGAGCCCACGCGGGCCGAGTGGGCGCGCATCCTGCGCCCCGGCGGCCTGGCCGTCGTCTACTGGAACACCCGGCTTGCGACCGGCAACGCGTTTCTCGAAGGCTACGAACGCCTGCTGCGCGACTTCGGCACCGACTACGCACGCGTCGCCGAGCGCCATCCCGACGACGCGGCGATGCGCCGCTGGTTCGGCGACGGCCTGCGCGGGCAGGCGCGCTTCGCGCACGGCCAGCGGCTGGACTTCGAAGGCCTGCGCGGGCGCCTGCTGTCCTCCTCGTACGCGCCGATACCCGGCCATCCGCGCCACGACGCCATGCTGGCCGCCCTGCGCGGACTGTTCGACGCCCATGCGGTCGAGGGCCATGTCGAACTGGACTACGCGACGCGCGTATTCGCAGGTAACCTGAGCTGACATGTACGGACTCGTCCGCCCCTTCCTGTTCGCGCTCGATCCCGAGACGGCACATGGCCTCGGCATGAAGGCCATCGAAGCCGCCTACCGGAGCGGCGCGAATCCGCTGCTCTCGCGCAAGCCGCCGCGGCTGCCCACGCGCGTGTTCTGGCGCCTGTTCGAGAACCCGTTCGGACTCGCCGCGGGCCTGGACAAGAACGGCGCGCACGTCGATGCCCTGCTCTCGCTGGGTTTCGGCTTCATCGAGGTCGGCACGACGACGCCGCGCCCGCAGCCGGGCAACCCGAAGCCGCGCATGTTCCGCCTGCCCGAACACCAGGCCATCATCAACCGGCTCGGCTTCAACAACGACGGCGTCGATGCGCTGGTGAAGAACGTCTCGCGCGCGCGGCGCAAGGGCATCGTCGGCATCAACATCGGCAAGAACGCCGACACGCCGATCGAGAACGCGGTCGACGATTACCTGCATTGCCTGGAACGCGTGTACCCGATCGCCGACTACGTGACGGTCAACATCTCCTCGCCGAATACCGTCGGCCTGCGCGACCTGCAGCGCGACGATGCCCTGCGCGCCCTGGTCGGCGCGCTGCGCGAGTCGCAGGAGAAACTGCGCAGCCAGCATCGCAAGGACACGCCGATGCTGCTGAAGATCGCGCCGGACCTCGAGGACGCCGAGATCGACGGCCTCGCGCGGGTGATGATCGAGGCCGGCGTCGAAGGCATCATCGCGACCAACACCACGATCGCGCGCACCGCGATCCAGGGCCACAAATACGAGAACGAAGCCGGCGGCCTGTCCGGCAAGCCGCTGTACGCGCGCTCGACCGCGGTCCTCTCGCGACTGCGCGCGCGCGTTGGCGAGAAGATCCCTCTGATCGGCGTCGGCGGCATCATGAGCGGCGGCGACGCGGTCGCGAAGGTCGCCGCCGGCGCGACCCTGGTGCAGTGCTACACCGGCCTGATCTACCGCGGTCCGAACCTGATCAGCGAATGCGTCAGCGCGTTGCGCGCGCGCCGCGAAGGCTCCGTGTGATCGGCGCAGTGCGCTGGCTCGAAGGCGTTCCGCTCGATGCCTGCAACACCTTCCGCGTCCCGGCGCGTGCGGCCCTGTTCGCGCAAGCCACCGATCGCGCCAGCCTCGAATCGCTGCTCGCCGATTCCGCGTTGCGCGACGGCCCGCTGTTCGTGCTCGGCGAAGGCAGCAACCTGCTGTTCGCTGGCGATCCGCCCGGTCCCGTGGTGCGCATCGCACTGCGCGGCGTCGCGATCCTCGGCCAGGACAGCGAAGGCGCCCTGGTGCGCGCCGATGCAGGCATGCGCTGGAACGACTTCGTGCACTGGACGCTGGCGCAGGGACTGGAAGGACTCGAGAACCTCGCGCTGATCCCCGGCCACGTCGGCGCCGCGCCGATCCAGAACATCGGCGCCTACGGCGCGGAAGCCGGCGAGTTCATCGCGACGGTCGAAGCCTTCGACCGCAGCAGCGGCGACGTGCGTCGACTGGGCAACGGGGACTGCGCGTTCTCCTATCGCGACAGCCTGTTCAAGCGCGAACCCGACCGCTGGATCGTGCTCGCGGTCGAGTTCCGCCTGCCGCACAGCCACGCGCTGCGACTCGACTACGCCGGCATCCGCGAGGAACTGGCGGCGATGGGCATCGCTGCGCCGACTGCCGTCGATGTCGCGCAAGCCGTCACCCGTCTGCGCATGCGCAAGCTGCCCGATCCGGCCAAGATCGGCAACGCCGGCAGCTTCTTCAAGAACCCG
>DATHOV010000382.1:0-9428 GCA_035484515.1 Lysobacteraceae bacterium | reverse complement strand
CGCCACGTCCAGTCTTCGCGACGCGGCGCGTACGCTAGCAGGACCAGGATCGCAGCCACCACGGTCACGGCGTCGAAGCTCGCCCGCTGCCAGTAGCCGCCGCCGAGGTGCACCCACATCCCGAACTCGTCGAAGGTCAGTGCCAGTCCGATCGCATACAGCACGGCGCAGAAAGTGCGCCGGCGTCCACTTGGGGGCGAGAACAGCATCCACGCACCCACGCCGCAGAGCAGGAAGATGCCGTAGTTGAGGTGATGCACGTGGGTGCCGCCCATGTGCAGGTACAGGTCCGGCATCCGCCGCGCCATGATCAGGAACACTAGCACCCGCGAGAGGATGAAGGTAAGCAGGAACACGAACAGCACCAGGCGCGCGAGCTGGCGCGGGTGCAATTCGGACGCCGGGGACGGGCTCGGTAGATCGCTTCCGCTGGATGCCATCGTGTACTCGCCGTGGACAGGCAGTATCCACGATCAAGGAAGCCACGCCATCGCGTCAAGCAGTGGTCGCCCACGATTCGCTAGACTGCCCCCTTCCGGTCCCATGGCGAACCCGCATGCGTACGCTTTATCCCGAGATCGAGCCCTTCGACAAGGGCATGCTGAAGGTCGACGGACGCCATACGCTTTACTACGAACAATGCGGCAATCCGATCGGGAAGCCGGTCGTGATGCTGCACGGCGGTCCGGGCGCCGGATGCAGCGCGAAGATGCGTCGCTTCCACGACCCCGATGCGTACCGGATCGTCCTCTTCGACCAGCGCGGCAGCGGACGCTCGACCCCGCATGCCGATCTCGTCGACAACACCACGCACCATCTCGTGGCCGACATCGAGAAGCTGCGTGCGCACCTGCGCATCGCGCGCTGGCAAGTGTTCGGCGGCAGTTGGGGCTCGACCCTGGGGCTCGCTTATGCGCAGGCGCATCCGCAGGTCGTGACCGAACTGATGTTGCGCGGCATTTTCATGCTGCGCCGCTGGGAACTCGAGTGGTTCTACCAGGAAGGCACGTCGCGCGTGTTCCCGGACGCATGGGAGAAATACCTCGCCGCGATACCGAGTGTCGAGCGGCACGACCTGATCTCGGCCTACCATCGCCGGCTCACGAGCGATAGCGAGTCCGTGCGCCTTGCGGCCGCGCGCGCGTGGTCGGTGTGGGAAGGCTCGACCAGCTTTCTGCGCCAGGATGCCGACTTCATCGACTCGCACGAGGACGCGCGCTTCGCGCTCGCGTTCGCGCGCATCGAATGCCACTACTTCGTCAACGGTGGCTTCTTCGAGGACGAGCACCAGTTGCTGCGCGACGCGCACCGCATCAAGGACATCCCCGGCGTGATCGTGCACGGCCGCTACGACGTGGTCTGCCCCGCGCAGAACGCGTGGGAACTGCACAAGGCGTGGCCGAAGGCGAAGCTGACCATCACATCCACGTCGGGGCATTCCGCCTTCGAGGCAGAGAACGTCGATGCGCTGGTAAAGGCGACGGACGGGTATCGATAAATCCCGATGCAGGACATCGGGCGCATGGCATTCCGGGTGGCGGGTCGGGATGTTCGCTGCTGACAGCGAAGCTGGTCAGCCCAGCATCGGCACCTTGGGACATGAGGCTCGGAACTTCGTCCCAGCTACAAGAATCGTGGGGATGCGGGCCTACACCGGCGATCCGTCGGGATTCCTGTCGATCAGCCACAACCCGGCCCACAGCTTGGGATCCATTTCGTAGCCTTCGGCCATCTTCTGCACGAGCCACCGCGCTGCCTCGGCGACAGGCACCTCGTGGACGGTGATGTCCTCGCTCGCGTCGCCGCCGCCTTCGTGGATCTTCGTCAGGCCGCTCGCGCGCACGAAGGCGATACGCTCGTTGGTCAGGCCGGCCGAAGTCGGGCCGATCATCAGCACCTCGCAGTGCGCGGGACGCCAGCCGGTCTCCTCCTCGAGTTCGCGTGCGGCGGACAGTTCGAGCGATTCGTCCTCGTGGACGTCGCCGACCAGGCCGGCCGGCAATTCGATCGTGCGCGCCTGCAACGGAACGCGGAACTGTTCGACGAAGACGATGCGGTCGTCCGGCGTGACCGCGACGATGATCGTGGCCAGCCCGCCGGCGGCGTGGGTGCGTTCGACGTATTCCCACGTTCCGCGCACGCGCATGCGCAGATACTTGCCTTCGAATTCGGTACGGACGGTTTCGTTGCCGTGGTTCATGAGTGGATGCTACCCGGCTTGCATGACCGAATGCATCAGCCGGCGAGTTCGGCGATGCGGCGCCGGGTCATCGGACCGATGCGCATGCGATCGAGCAGCGGCGTCAGTGTGCTGTCGTCGCGCGGCCTGGGCGAGCCATCGGTGAAGTCGTCGGGCAGTGGCGCGTCGAGCGCGATCGTCGCGAGCTGGCGGCACAGAAGGGCGATCTCGCGATGTTCCCTGATGCGTTGCGCGTGCGTCGCGGCGCCGCGCAGGCGCAGGTACGGGATTTCGGCGTGGCGCGCGAGCAGGGCGTCGAGGCTGCCGAAATGCGCGAGCAGGACCGCCGCGGTCTTCGCGCCGATGCCCGGTACGCCGGGGATGTTGTCGACCGCGTCGCCGGTCAGGCCGAGATAGTCGGCGATCTGGTGCGCGTGCACGCCGTAGCGCGCCTTCACGCCGGCTGCGCTCCAGCGCTGGTCGCGCGCGTAGTCCCATTGTTCGTCCTCGCCCTGCAGCAGTTGCGACAGGTCCTTGTCGGCCGAGACGATCACTCCACGCAGGCCCTGGGCGCGCAATCTCTGCAGGGCCGTGCCGATCAGGTCGTCGGCCTCGTAGTGCGAATCGACCAGCACGGTCAGGCCCATCGCATGGCAGAGCGCGGCGCAGTGCGCGAACTGGCGCCTGAGTTCCTCCGGCGCCGTTTCGCGGTTGGCCTTGTAGGCCGGATACAGGGTGTTGCGGAACGAGGATTCGAGCGATGCATCGAAGGCGACGACGATGTGCCGCGGCCGCTGGCGTTCGAGCAGTTCGAGCAGGAAGCGGGTGAAGCCGTGCACGGCGTTGGTCGGGAAACCGTCGGCATCGAGCAGGTCGGGAGGGATCGAATGCCACGCGCGAAAGATGTACATGCTCGCATCGACGAGGTAGGCGTCCGTCGAACTGGTCGTCACCTGGCTCACGCCGGTTTCCAGTCGGTCAGCAGCGATGCCGGGTCGGGGCGTTCGCGGTCAGGCTGCGGCATGGTCATGCTGCCGATATGGATGAAGCCCAACACGAGCTCGTTCGTGCCGACGCCGAGCAACTCGAGAATTTTCGGATCGTATGCTGCCCAGCCGGTCAGCCATTGCGCGCCGAAGTCGAACGCGTGGGCCGCCTGCAGCAGGGAAAAACACACGCAACTGCCGGACTGGATCTGTTCGGACTCGGGGACCTTGTGGCCGGGCGTCAGCCTGGCGATCACCGCGATCACACAGGGGGCGTGGTTGAAGCGACCGCGTTCCTTGGCGATCTTGTCATCCGATGCGCCAGGCTCGCGTTCCATCAACCGTGCGACGAGCGCGCGGCCGAGGGCGTCGCGGGCGTCGCCGCGGATGCGCAGGAAGCGCCAGGGCGACAGACGGCCGTGATCGGGTACATGAACGGCGATTTCGAGCATGCGCCGTAGTTGATCATCGTCCGGACCAGGCGCTCCGAGTTGCCGGGACGGCGTCGAGCGGCGGGCGAGCAGCATGTCGAAAGTGTTCATTGGCTTGCACTTCAAGGATGAGCTGAGGATGATGACCATGAAGCGTGTCAAGCATCACGGTTCGATCCGGGTGCCTGCGGCATAGTCGCGGCGTACGTGTCGAATCGGAAAGTGTCGGCATCATACCCAAGCGACCACCTGGTGCTTTCATGTCGCAATCGACGTCCCAATACACAGGCATAGGCGCGAGTCCGCAGGCCGCCGCTTCGCGCTCGCCGCAGGCCGTGCTCGAGCGCCTGCGTCAGGTCACCCTCCCGCGTCTTGAACTGGCGTGCGGCGAGGCCCTGAGCAAGGCCGACGACGCGATGTTCGACCTCGCCCAGAATGCCAAGAGCAACGCGACGCAGCAGAGCTATTTCGACGCCATGCGGGAGATCCGCCGCGAGCGCCGCCAGATCGAGCTGCTGTTCCGCAACCACGTCATCGCCGGCTTCACCGAGTTCCTGCAGCCCGGCGGCAGCGTGCCGACCGCCGTACCCGGCCATCATGGCGGTGCGCTCAGCCTGCTGGGGCAGGAGGAGCTCGAGGAACAGCTCGCCGCCGAACAGAGCGCAAGCACGATCCATCGCCGATTCAAGACGGTGCTCGAGCCCATCGTCCGCGGCCTGACGCGCATGGCGATCACGATCTTGCCGAACTTCGACCCGGCCAGCAGTCCGATCGGGCCCGAGCGTCTGGCGATCGCGTTCCGCAGCGCCTGCGGCGCCTTCTCGGCACCGACCGAGATCAAGCTGGTACTGTTCAAGCTCTACGAACGCGAACTGCTGCTCGCGCTCGAAGCCCTTTACCCCGAAGCGATGCGGATACTCGCCGACAACGGCTACATCTCGGGCCACGTTCCGCGCATCCCGCAACAGCAGGCCGCCCCGCTGCCACGCAGCCTGCCACCGGACTTCAACCTCGATCAGGTGCCGCAGCGCCAGCGGCAGCCGGCCGAGTCGTCGTACGACGGCAACAGCCAGGAACCCGATGACACCATGATCAACAGCCTGCAGGAGCTCCTGCAGGTATGGCGCAAAGTGCAGCGCAAGGATGGCCCGCAGCAACCCGTCGTGCCAGTCACACCCGGGGTCCCGGAATTCGAGCGCCCGCAGCTGTCCTCGAACGACATGCTGTCGGTGCTGTCGCTGTTCCAGAACGACATGCCAGACGGGCTCAAGAACGCGCTCAAGTCCAGCGACCATTCGCTCGCGCAGCAGCTCAAGCGTGAGTTGCTGACCGGCGCTGCCGCGCTGGGTATCAGCCAGGGCGACGCCAGGCTCGGCGATGCCGAGGAAGACGCGATCGATGTGGTCGGCATGATGTTCGAGGTCTTCCTTGACGAGCGTGACATCAAGCATGATGTCCGCGAGCAGATCTCGCGCCTGCTGGTGCCCTACATCAAGGTCGCGCTGATCGACCGTCGGCTGTTCCTGCACAAGGCGCACCCGGCGCGCCGTCTGCTCAACGCGATCGCCGAGGCCTGCGAGGGCAACCATGGCGAAGGACCGCACGAGCGCGAGTTGCTCGAGCGGGTCAGCCAGTCGGTGAACCGGCTGGTTGCCGAGTTCAACGAGGACATCGCGATCTTCGAGATGCTCGAGCAGGAGCTGCGCACGTTCATCGAGCAGTACCGTCGCCGTGCCGATCTGGCCGAACGCCGCGTCGCTGAAGCGCAGCGCGGCAAGGAAAGGCTGGAAGAGGCGCGCATGCGTGCCGAAAGCCTGCTGAGCAAACGACTCGGCACCCGCAGCGTGGCTCCGCTCGCGCTGGAGGACCTGCGTCGCTACTGGGCGCATCACTATGCGGTGCTGTTCCTGCGCGAGGGCGAGGATGGCGAGGGCTGTGCCCTTGCACTGAAGACGCTGGACCAGATGCTTGCCCTGGCCGATGTGGCTTTCCATACCGGAGGCCTGACCGCGGTCGCCGAAACCGAGTCGCTGCAGCCCGGGTTGCTCGCCATGCTGTCCAGTTCGGGTCTGGCCGGCGAGACCGCCGCCGAATGCGCGCGCGGCATCGCCCAGCACCTGATGCAGCCGCCGGCGAAGCCGAAGCCAGGTACGGCGCCTGCGACGAAGTCGGCCGATACGCCCACTGAGCTGACGGCTCCCGAATCGGCCGCGACGCCAGCGACAACCGAATCCGGTGCGACGCCAGCAACCACCGATTCGACAAACACGCCCCATGCGGTGACGGCCCGTCCCTTGCCGGTCGCGGAGCAGACGCCCGCCGCGCCGCTGGATGTCGATCCGGCCGACGTCGCCCGTTTGCGTCAGCTCACGGTCGGCAGTTGGGTCGAGTTCGTGGCGAGGACGACCGTGTGCAGCCGGGCAAGCTGTCCTGGGTCAGCCCGATTTCGGCGCGCATGCTGTTCGTCAACAAGCGCGGCGCGCGCATGCACGTCGCATCGGCGGAAGAACTGGCCGCGATGATGAAGGAAGGCAAGCTGCGCCTGCGCGTGGCCGACACCGCCTTCGACCAGGCGATGCATCAGGTCCTGGGCCGCCTGCGCGAGGGCACGCCGGTCTCCAACGGTTGATTTCCGCGCGGATTCCGGAAGCGGACGCTGCCTCGAAGGCGGCGATTCGATTACGATGAGCCAGTCGGTTCATGGCTGGAGTCCTTCATGGCGTTCATCGTAGCCGCAGTCCGCGAAGCCGCTCCCGAGGAGCGGCGCGTCCCGATCACGCCGGAAACCTGCAAGAAACTGCGTGCGGCGGGTGCAACCGTGCTGCTCCAATCCGGCATCGGCGAACGCGCACATTTTCCAGATGCCACCTACGAAGGTGCTGAGTTCAGCGGCGATGCCGAATCCATCCTCCAGCGCGCCGATGCATTGCTTTGCGTGCAACTGCCGCCGGCCGAACGGCTTGCGGGACTGAAACAGGGCGCAATCGTGATCGGCCTGCTGGCCGCCGGGGCCAATCCGGAACGCGAAGCGCAACTGATGGCACGCAAGGCAACGAGCTTTCCGCTCGAACGCCTGCCGCGCACGACGCGGGCGCAGGCGATGGACGTGCTGTCCTCGCAGGCCGGCATGGCCGGCTACAAGGCGACCCTGATCGCCGCGCAGGTCGCGCCGAAGTTCTTCCCGATGCTGACTACCGCCGCCGGGACGATCCGGCCGTCGAAGGTGCTGGTGATAGGCGCGGGTGTGGCCGGCCTGCAGGCGATCGCGACCGCGCGCAGGCTAGGTGCGCAGGTGGAGGGCTTCGACGTGCGGCCGGAGACGCGCGAGCAGATCGAATCGCTGGGCGCGAAATTCCTTGATCTAGGCGTCAGCGCGAAGGGCGAGGGTGGCTACGCGCGCGAACTCACTGCCGAGGAGCGCGCACTGCAGCAGCAGAAGCTCGCCGACCACCTCAAGGGCGTGGACGTGATCGTGACGACGGCCGCCGTGCCCGGCCGGCCAGCGCCGAAGATCCTCAGTGCCGCCATGGTCGCCGGCATGAAGCCAGGCAGCGTGATCGTAGACCTGCCCGCCGAATCGGGCGGCAACTGCGAACTTACGCGCGCGGGGCAGACCGTCGAAAGCAATGGCGTGAGCATCGTCGGGCCGACGAACCTCGCGAGCCAAGGCGCGATGCACGCGAGCGAGATGTACGCACGCAACCTGTTCAACTTCTCGCAATTGCTGATCAAGGACGGCGCGCTGCATCTGAACTGGGACGATGAACTGGTCGCGAAGACCTGCCATCTCTACGACGGTGCCTTGCGCACTGCCTGAACCTTTCTTCACCGCATCAAGTCAAGGCTGTGACGATTGCGATTGCGATTGCGATTGCGATTGCGGGCTGCCCGTGCCGTTCATGCGGTCTTGCCCGCGCGCTTCGCGCATCGCCCGGAACTTCTCTCTCAGGGCCTGCTTCTGTTCCGGCGTCAACGACTGGAACCTGCGAAAAACATCGGCAACGCGCTGGCGGTCGGCAGGGTCCATGGCCTGGAATGCCCTTGCGTTGCGTGTGGCTTCGATGCGCTGTTGCGGGGTCATCTGCGCCCAGCGGGTAATCCGCTGCTGGATCTCGGCCTGGCGTTCGGGCGGCAGTTGCATCCAGTTTTGGACGTGCGCTGCCAGGCGTTGCTGGCGTCGTGGCGGCAGCTGGTCCCATTGCGATTTCAGCGGTTTGAGGAAGTTGCGCTGGTTGGCGTTGAGCCGGCTCCACAGCAGCGGCGCTGCCCTGGCGCCGTCGGGGCCGTCATCGAACGCGCCATCTCGCGGCGCAGAGCGAAAATCCCCCGGCTGTCCCTCGGAATATGGCGCGTTGGCATCCTGCTGCTGGTACGGCGGCGGAGCCGCGCTCGCGACGCTCGCAAGCAACGCCGCGAACGGAAGTGCGATCCGCCACCAGCGCAGGCCAAGGGAAATGGTGTTGCGAAATCGCATGGTTCAACCTCCGGTGTTGCCGTTGCCTGGCTGCTTCGCCAGCCAGCCATAGAAATCCAGGTCGCTGAGCATGTCCGGATCGGCCGTTTCCAGCGTGGTCGCTTCCGGAGCATCCGGCACCGCTGCGGCGACCGGGTTGTTGACCGCGTGTGCTGCCGTCGTTTGCACAGCCTGCGATGGAACGACGCCTGCGGCTGGCGCGTGGATCGTTGTCGTGGGCAACTGCGGCAGGTGCGGAATGAACACCGCCAGCGCCAGTGCGGAAGCCGTGGCCACTCCGGCCGGCCACATCCAGCGCGCGCGAGCATGCGGGCCTTTGCCCTGCAGTGCGCGCAGGCGCAGATCGCGCAGGCGGCGGCGCGTGTCCGGATCGAGGCGGTCGGTGCTGTCGTTGAAGGCTGCGCGTGCGCGCAAGGCCAGTTCGATGTCGTGGGCGTTCATCGCCAATCCTCCAGTTGCTTGCGCAGCGCATCCATCGCGCGCGAGGTGTGCGTCTTCACGCTGCCTTCCGAGCAGCCCATCGCGCGTGCCGTGTCGGCGACATCCAGGCCTTCCAGCACGCGCAGCTGATAAGCCTCGCGCTGCCGACGCGGCAGCGCATCGAGTGCGGCCGCAAGCGCTTTGTAGCTCTCGCGGTCGTTGTGCAGGTGAGCCGGTCCGGGGGTCGGATCGACCGGTTCCCAGGCCGGACCCTCGTCCTCGTCGCCACCCGAACTCATCCATCCGATCAGAACCGAGCGCACCCGCCGGCGCCTTCGAATATCGGTGATGCGACTGCGCAGCACGCTCCAGAACAGCGGCGTCCATTCGATCGCCGGCTTGTCGGCGTAGCGCTGCACCAGCTTGAGCATGGCGTCCTGCACGGCGTCGAGCGCATCCTCGCGATGCTTGAGGGCGATCTCGGCGTGACGGAACGCGCGTCGCTCGATGCCCGCGAGGAACGCGGGAAGGCTTTGCGCGAACGTGGTCGATGTCTGGGTGCTGCCGTCCATCATGTTCCCATCATGCCTGCACAGCGGCGGCTTCGATCCGGTCGCCCACCGTCATGATCGAGAACGTCTCCGCATGCGGTCGGTTGACACACGGCTGGCGCGAGGCGTCGACGCGGTTATGATGCGTCCATACGCAGGGGTCGGAGGGGACATGGGCGACAGTTTCGTGGCGCTGTACATCTTCATGCTCGCGGCCATCTGCGGCCATGTGATCATCTCGCGCGTGCCGGTGATCCTGCATACCCCTCTGATGTCGGGATCGAACTTCGTGCACGGGATCGTGCTGGTCGGCGCCATGGTCGCCCTCGGCCATGCCGAAACGCCGCTCGAGACGATCATCGGTTTCATTGCAGTATTGCTGGGCGC
>DATHOV010000381.1:0-6151 GCA_035484515.1 Lysobacteraceae bacterium | reverse complement strand
GCGATCCTCCAGCAGCACCCGCACTGCCGCGATGGCGATGAACAGCCCGGCCTGCACAAGCAGCCACGGGATCGCGCTCCAGCCCAGCACGAACAGCACCAGCACCGAAAGCAGCAACGACAGCGCCGTCCACAGCACGCCATGGTGTGGGTTGCCGTCGCGAGACTCCCATTCGGCCGCGTTCCAGAAGACGATCATGCCGGCCACGGCGAGCATGACTTCGATCTCGATGGAGTTCATGTGTCGTGCCTGGTCGCGTTCGATCGGCCGGCTCGATCAGCGCAACTCGACCAGCACGGGCGCGTGGTCCGAGGCGCGCTCCCAGGTGCGCGGCTCGCGGTCGATCGCCGCGGCCACGCACGACGCGCGCAACGCATCGCTGACCAGCGCCAGGTCGATGCGCAGGCCGAGGTTGCGGCGGAACGCGGCCTGGCGGTAGTCCCACCAGCTGAACACGCCGCCTTCGTCATGGAAGAGGCGATAGCTGTCGTGCAGGCCCAGATCGCCGAGCCTTCGCAGCGCCGCACGCTCGGCGGTCGAGGTGAGGATGGAGTCGTCGTTCCAGACCTGGGGGTCGTGCACATCGCGATCGTCAGGGGCGATATTGAAATCGCCGAGTACCACGAGCTTCGGGTGGCGCGCGATTTCGTCCTTCAACCAGTCGTGCAGGGCTGCGAGCCAACGCAGCTTGTACTCGTACTTCTCGCTGCCGACGGATTGCCCGTTGACCACGTACACATCGACGATGCGCACGCCGTCGATGGTCGCGGCGAGCACGCGCTTCTGCTCGTCGGCGAAGCCCGGTATGCCCGCCTGCACGTCCTCGATCGCACGCCCGCGGGCGAGGATGGCGACGCCGTTGTAGGTCTTCTGTCCGGAGAACGCGCTGCGGTAACCGAGTTCGGCGATCGCCGTGTCCGGGAACTTCGCGTCCTCCATCTTGGTTTCCTGCAGCGCGACCACGTCCGGCTGGGCGGAAGCCAGCCATTGCTGCAGGTGCGGCAGACGCACATTTAGCGAATTGACGTTCCAGCTCGCGATTTTCATGGCCCGAGTGTAGGACAAATCGCATCCCGGCCGCCGCGCGCGGGCTTACACTGCGCCGACTCCCGGAGGGAACCGCTATGAACTGGATCGACTTGCGCAGCGACACCGTAACCCAACCCGTGCCCGCGATGCGCGAGGCGATGCTGCGTGCGGAAGTCGGCGACGACGTCTACGGCGAGGACCCGACCGTCAACGCCCTGCAGGAACGGCTCGCGGTGAAGCTGGGGTTCGAGGCCGCGCTGTTCGTCCCCACCGGCACGCAGTCGAACCTGATCGCACTGATGTCGCACTGCCAGCGCGGCGACGAGTACATCGTCGGCATGGAAGCGCACACCTACAAGTTCGAGGGCGGCGGCGCGGCCGTGCTCGGTTCGATCCAGCCGCAACCGATCCCGAACGCGGCCGACGGCACCCTGCCGCTCGATGCGGTCGAGCGTGCGATCAAGCCGGTCGACCCGCACTTCGCGCGCACGAAGCTGCTGTGCCTGGAGAACACCTGGCATGGACGTCCGCTGTCGCTGGACTACCTGAGCGATGCGCGTGAGTTGTGCGACCGGCGCGGGCTTGCGCTGCATCTGGACGGTGCGCGCCTGTTCAATGCGGCGGTCGCGGTCGGCCTGCCCGCGCGCGACATCGCGCAGTTCTTCGACAGCGTGTCGGTGTGCTTCTCGAAAGGGCTGGGCGCGCCGGTGGGATCGGTGCTCGTGGGCAAGAAGGCGCTGATCGACGACGCACGGCGCTGGCGCAAGGTCACCGGCGGCGGCTGGCGCCAGGCCGGCGTTCTCGCCGCTGCATGCATCTACGCGCTCGACCACCACATCGAACGCCTCGCCCAGGATCATGCGCGCGCCGCCCGGCTGGCCGAAGCCTTGCGCGGCGTCACTGCGTTCAAACTGGCCGGGCAGCACACCAACATGGTCTTCATCGATGTGCCGACCCAGCACCTGCCCGCGTTCAAGGCGCACATGGATGCGGCGATGGTGAGGCTGTCGATCGGTTACCTGCCGAGCATCCGCATGGCGACGCATCTGGACGTCGACGATGCCGGCATCGATCGCGCGATCGCGGCACTGCGTGCATTTGCCCCCTGAACCCGCGCAACGACGCGGTTGATCGCGTCAAACCCTTGCAGGACAAGGCCTCCAGCCCTTCGGTCGCGAGGCGAACGAATTGTTAGCGCACATCCCGATGAACCCGTGATAGGCTGCCCGCCCCCACGGCATCGGACCCTGCACATGGCACTCTGGAACGACCGCAATTCCGCGAACAAGAACACCGCCGCGCCGGCTTCGGAGCCGGTCCAGCACAAGGCCGCGGAGACCGTCGAGCCGGTCGCCAACCACGCTCCGGCGCGCATCGCGCAGCCGCAGGCGAAGGAATCGCTGATCGCAGCGAACCTGTTCATCGAGGGCAAGATCCAGGGCGCCGGCGACGTGCGCATCGCGGGCCAGTTCAAGGGCGACGTGGACGTGCAGGGCGACCTGACCATCGAGGTCGGCGCACGCCTGACCGGTCAGGTCCGTGCGGGCAAGGTCGTGATCGCGGGCGAGCTCGACGGCAACGTGACCTGGGCCGCGCGCGTGGACGTGCTGAACACCGGCGTGGTGGTCGGCGATCTCCGCACCGGTTCGCTCACCGTCGCCGCCGGTTCGAAGATGCGCGGCCAGATCGAGGTCGGCGTCGAGGAGAAGGTCGCGTCGAACACGGTCGTCAACCTCAAGGCTTCGGTGGAGAGCGGCGCCGCGTGAACAAGCCGGCGGCCGTCGGCACGACGCGCACCTGTCCGCACTGCAAGGCGACGATCCTCGAAAGCGCGAGCGTGTGTCCGGCCTGCAAGGGGCACCTGCGCTTCGACGCGGGCCCTTCGCAACGCACGCCGAACATGCAGCCGCTGCGTGTCGAAGCCAGCCTCCGGCATCCGCCCGGAGGCGGCACCTGGGAATATTCCATGGTGCTCACGATCCGCAACGAGGAAGGCAAGGAAATCGCGCGCCAGCTGGTCGGCGTGGGCGCGCTGCAACCGAACGAGCAGCGCACATTCACGCTGTCGGTGGATGTATACGCGCCGGACAATCAGAAGTAAGTATCTCCCGGCGTTTGACAGCCATTGAAGCAGACGTCAGGGAATTCCGGCGCCTGCGGTCGCGGCTGCGATGCCTGCGGTCCGCAACCGGATTTTCCGGGTCAGCAACGGCGCGATGCGGACCAGCAACGAAGCATTGCTGGTCAGCAACGGCGCGAAGCGGACCAGCAGCGAAGCATTGCTGGTCAGCAATGACGCGAAGCGGACCAGCAACGGAGCGTTCCGGGTCGATCGCGCCCGACATGCGCGGCCTCACGTGCCGGGGCGTTGTTCGGCCTTGGGTTCCGCGATTTCCTTGCCCGGTTCGGCGCGGCCGGACATTTCCTGGCCAGCGTTCGCCGGCAACGTCCACATCGATCCTACCGACAGCGCGCTGAGCGCGGCGACCATCAGGAACGCGGGCGAGAAATTCACGGCTGCAGTCGGCGCGGTGCCGCTGAACCATCCAGCGATCTGCAACGCATAACCCGCGACCGCGACGCCCAGGCTCAGCGAAAGCTGCTGCATCATTCCCGACAGGCTCGTGGCCTGGCTCATCGCGCGCTGGTCGATGTCGGCGTAGCTGATCGCATTCAGGCTGGTGAATTGCAGCGAGCGGAAACAACCGGCGATCAGCAACGTGCCGATGATCACCAGATGCGGCGTGTCCTTCCGGAATAATCCATAACTGGCGAGCATCGCCGCGCAGACCAGCGTGTTGATCCACAGCACGCGGCGGAATCCGAATCGCTTGAGCACGCGCGCGGCGATCGTCTTCATGAACATCGCGCCGGCCGCCGACGCGAACGTCAGCAGGCCCGATTGCAGCGGATTCAATCCGAAGCCGAGCTGCAGCATCAGCGGCAGCAGGAACGGGATCGCGCCGATGCCGATGCGGAACATCCCGCCGCCGAGCACGCCTGCGCGGAAGGTCGCGAGCTTGAACAAGCCGAGGTCGAGCAGGGGATGCGGGTGCCGACGCGCGTGCATCACGTAGCCGCCGAGCGCGACCAATCCGAGCACCAGGCAAGTCGCCGCGATCGGCACCGATACCATGTGCCGGCCGAGCGTGGAGAAACCGAACATCGCCAGCGCAAGCCCGACGCCCGACAACAGGAAGCCGCGCCAGTCCAACGGCACCGATGGCTCGCGCAGATCCGGAATGAAGCGCCACGCGAGCGCGATGCCGAGCGCGCCCATCGGCAGGTTGATCAGGAAGATCCAGCGCCAGTTGTAGAACGTCGTGATGAAACCGCCGAGCGGCGGCCCCACCATCGGCGCGACGAGCGCAGGAATCGTCAGCCAGCTCAGCGCGTTCACGAGTTCGTTCTTCGGAATCGCGCGCAGCAACACGAGCCTCCCGACCGGCACCATCAATGCCCCGCCCATGCCTTGCAGGAAACGCGCCGCGACCAGTGTTTCCAGCGAACCGCTTGCTGCGCATGCCAGCGAGCCGAGCAGGAACACGCCTATCGCAGTCATGAATGTCGGCCGCGCGCCGAAGCGATCCGCGATCCAGCCGCTGACCGGAATGAACACGGCGAGTGCGAGCAGGTATGCAGTCAAAGCGAGCTTGAGCGCGATCGGTTCGGTGCCAAGGTCGTGCGCCATCTTCGGCAGCGACGTCGCGATCGCGGTCGAATCCATGTTCTCGATGAACAAGGCAACGGCGATGATCAACGGCAGCAGGCGCTCGCGCTTCATGCGTTCGCGTCCCGCGGGTTCGGCATGATCCGATTGCGATTCCTCACCGCGTCAGGAACTTCACCAGCCTGTCGGCAAGCCCGCGATACGGCGGCTTGAACAACGCCATCGACGACAACCGCGCCTGCCGCAGCACCGACTTCCGGTGGCTGAAGGTCAGGAAGCCGGCATGGCCGTGGTAGCTGCCCATGCCGCTGGCACCGATGCCTCCGAACGGCAGGCGATCCTGCGCGTAGTGCATCACGGTGTCGTTGATCGACACGCCGCCGGCGACGGTGCGGTCGAGCACGCGCTCGACGCGCGCGCGATCGTTGTCGAAGTGGTACAGCGCGAGCGGCCTGGGATGCGCGTTGATGTACGCGATCGCCTCGTCGAGCGTGCGATAGGTCTTGATCGGCAGGATCGGACCGAAGATCTCGTCGCGCATCACCGCCAGATCGTCGGGCGGATCGATCACCAGCGTCGGTGGAATCAGGCGTTCGGCATCGGCCTTCGCACGATCGCATGCGACCAGCTCGTCGACCTGCGCGCCGCGAGCCGCCGCTTCGTCGAGATAGCCGCGCAATCGCTGGTACTGGCCCTCGTTGACCACGCTGGTGTAGTCGGGATTGCCGGCGATGGTTGGAAACCGCTCCTGCACGTTTGCGCGCAATGCGGCGATGAAGTCGTCGCGCGTCGCTTCAGGCAGCAGCACATAGTCCGGCGCGATGCAGGTCTGCCCGGCGTTGAGCCACTTGCCCGCCGCGATGCGCATCGCGGCGAGCGGCAGCGGATAGTCCGGAGCGATCACGCACGGCGACTTGCCGCCGAGTTCGAGCGTGACCGGCGTCAGGTTCGCGGCCGCCGCGGCCATCACCTTGCGGCCGACCGCAGTCGATCCGGTGAAGAACAGATGGTCGAACGGCAGCGATGCGAACGCGCTTGCGACCTCGGGCCCACCCATCGCGACCGCGACCCGATCGGCGGGAAACACTTCGCCCAGCAGATCGCGCAGGAACGCACTCGTCCGCGGCGTGTGCTCGGACGGCTTGAGCATGACGTGGTTGCCGGCCGCGATCGCGCCGGCGATCGGATTCAGGGCGAGGCTGACAGGGTAGTTCCACGGCGCGATCACGCCGACCACGCCGAGCGGCTGCATGCGCACTTCGGCGCGCGCCGGCAGGAACAGCCAGTTGACCATGCGCCGCTGCGGCCGCATCCAGCGCTTGAGATTCCTGCGCAGATGATCGATTTCGCCGAGCACGGTCATGCCGTCGGCTACGAGGCTCTCGTGGCGCGAGCGGTTGCCGAAATCCGCGCAGACCGTTTTCGCCATTTCCTCGACGCGGCGCTGGAATG
>DATHOV010000380.1:0-5740 GCA_035484515.1 Lysobacteraceae bacterium | reverse complement strand
CACCGCGCCGGTGGCGCCGACGACTGCCACGTTGAAGGTCCTGCTCATGCCTGTTGTCGCCCTCTTCTGCTCTTGCATCGGGATGTTCATTCGGAGCTTCCTGGAATTCTCGGGGAAACGACGCCGACGTCCCCGCACTGCGCGCGATGCCGCAATGCCTGATCCATCAGCACCAGGGCAACCATCGCCTCGCAGATCGGCGTCGCGCGGATGCCGACGCAGGGATCGTGACGGCCGGTGGTGACCACCTCGACGACGTCGCCGCGCACATCCACACCGTCCACCGGCAGGCGCAGGCTCGAAGTCGGCTTGAACGCGACCGAGCAGCGCACCGCCTGTCCCGACGAGATGCCGCCGAGGATGCCGCCGGCGTGATTGGAGGAGAAGCCCTGCGGCGTCATCCGGTCGCGGTGCACGCTGCCCTTCTGCGCGACGACCGTGAAGCCATCGCCGATCGCCACGCCCTTGACCGCGTTGATCGACATCAGCGCGCTCGCCAGCTCGGCGTCGAGCTTGCCGTAGATCGGCTCGCCCCACCCCGGCGGCACGCCCTGCGCGATCACGTCGATGCGCGCTCCGACCGAATCGCCGGACTTGCGCAACGCGTCCATGTAGTCCTCGAGTTCGGCGACCTGCGCGGTATTCGGCCAGAAGAAGGGGTTGGACTCGACCACATCCCAGTCGATCCGCCCGGCATCGACGCCGAGGGGAACGACTTCGCCGATCTGCGCGAGGTATCCGCGCACGACCACGCCATGTTTCTCCGCGAGCCACTTCTTCGCGATCACCGCGGCTGCCACGCGCATCGTCGTCTCGCGTGCCGACGAGCGCCCGCCGCCGCGCGGATCGCGGATGCCGTACTTCTGCCAGTAGGTGTAGTCGGCGTGACCGGGACGGAACTGTTCGGCGATCTTCGCGTAGTCCTTGCTGCGCGCATCGGTATTGCGGATCAGCAGCGCGATCGGCGTGCCGGTGGTTTGCCCTTCGTACACGCCACTGAGGATCTCGACCTCGTCGCCCTCGTGCCGTTGCGAGGTGTGCCGGGTGCGGCCGGTCGCGCGGCGCGCGAGGTCGTGGGCGAATTCCTCGGGCGCGATGGCGATGCCGGGAGGGCAGCCGTCGATGACGCAGCCGATGGCGGGGCCATGGCTTTCGCCGAAGGTCGTGACCGCGAACAGATGGCCGAAGGTGTTACCGGCCATGATGATCCTCAGCGCGCATCAGCCAGTTTCCTGATCCGCTCGTGGTGCGCAAGCAAGTCCTCACGTCCGATCGCGAACACGCCCATCTGCCCTACCCTGAACTCGATCCACGCGAACGGAATTTCCGGCAGCAGTTCGACGAGCGCATGTTCGCTCTCGCCGACCTCGACGATCAGCACGCCACCCTCGTTGAGGTGCCCAGGCGCGTCGCGCAGGATCTTCAGCGCGAGATCGAGGCCGTCGTCGCCGGCACGCAGGCCGAGATCGGGTTCGTGCGCGTACTCGGGCGGCAGCGCCGCGACCTCGTCGTGGGTGACATAGGGCGGATTGCTGACGATCAGGTCGTAGGTCTCGCCTTCGAGCGCGGCGAACAGGTCGGACTTGAGCAGGCTCACGTTCGGCGCATGCAGGCGGAATGCGTTCTCCTCCGCGAGCGCGAGCGCGTCGTCGGAGAGATCGACCGCATCCACATTCCAGTCCGGATGGTAGTGCGCCATCGCGATCGCGATGCAGCCCGAACCCGTGCACAGATCGAGCGCGCGCTCCACGTGCAGATCGCCGATCCACGGCTGGAAACCGGATTCGATGAGTTCGGCGATCGGCGAGCGCGGCACCAGCGCGCGCGGATCGGTCTTGAAGCTCAGTCCGGCGAACCACGCTTCGCCGGTGAGATACGCGGCAGGGATGCGCTCGCTGATGCGCCGGTCGAACAACGCGAGCACGCTCGCCTTTTCCTCTGCGGTCACGTGCGCCTGGCCGTAGATCGGGTTCAGATCGTGCGGCAGGTGCAGCGCGTGCAGCGCCAGTTGCGTCGACTCGTCGAGCGCATTGTCGTAGCTGTGCCCGAACGTCAGTCCGGCCGCGCCGAAGCGGCTCGCACCGTAGCGGATGAGGTCGATGATCGTGGCGAGTTCGGCGGCCATGCGGTCACGCGTTGTGGATGGCGCTCAAGTATAACGGCCCTGCCCGGTATAATCGCCCGATGGTCTCCCGAACGATTCCTTCTGCGCTCATGCGGCGCGCGCATATGCGCGGCGCCGTGCGCCACGCCACGCTGTACATCCTCGTTGCCGCGGTCGCCGCAGGACTCGGCCTGTGGGCCACGCAGACGCGATTCATGACGCCATCGACGGCCGCGATGCCTGCATTGCGCAGCGTGACGCTGTTCCCGGTGGCACGCGCACTGGCGCCGTACAAGCTCGACGCTTCCGACGGCAGCACGATCACGCCGGCGACGCTGAAGGGTCACTGGACCCTGGTCTACCTCGGCTTCACGCGCTGCCCCGATGTCTGCCCGACCACGCTGCAAAGCCTCGGGATGGCGGAGAAATCGTGGGCCGCGCTGCCGGCATCGACGCGCCCGCGCGTGCTGTTCGTCTCGGTCGATCCCGGCCACGACACGCCCGCGCACGTCGGCGAATACGCGCACTACTTCGGCAAGGACATCATCGGCGCGACCGCCGACGAGGCTACGCTGAAGGATTTCGCGCACAGCCTGGCCATGGTCTACGAGAAGGTGCCGACCGCCGACGGCAAGGATTATACGATCGACCATTCCGCAAGCGTGTCGCTGCTCGATCCGGATGGCGACATGGTCGGATTGATCCACCCCGCGCCATCACCCGCGCCGGCGTTCGATCCCGCCGCGATCGGCGCGGACATGAAGGCCCTGGCGCAATCCGCGGATACGGCGCGCTGAAATGTCGCCCGCTGTCGCGCTGCAATACCTGCTGCCGCACCGCTTGCTCTCGCGGCTCGCGATGCATGCCGCGAACTGGCGCTGGCGGCCGTGGAAGGACTGGCTGATCGCCACCGTGGTGCGCCGCTTCGACGTGAACATGAGCGAAGCCGCGCAGCCCGATCCGCATGCGTATCCGAGCTTCAACGCGTTCTTCACCCGTGCGCTGAAGCCGGGCGCGCGAACCGCCGACGCCAATCCGCGTGCACTGCTGATGCCTGCCGACGGCCGCATCAGCCAGCTCGGCCGGATCGAGTCCGGACGCATCTTCCAGGCGAAAGGACAGAGCTATACCGCCGCCGAACTGCTCGGCGATGCCGATGCGGCGAAGCCCTTCGACGAGGGCTGGTTCGCGACCGTCTACCTCTCGCCACGCGATTACCATCGCGTGCACATGCCGTGGACGGGCACCCTGCACGAAACCCTGCACGTGGCAGGCCGCATCTTCAGCGTCGCGCCGTTCGCGGTGCGGGCGATCCCGCGCCTGTTCGCGCGCAACGAGCGGCTGGTCTGCCACTTCGACACCGACTTCGGCCCGATGTGCATGGTGATGGTCGGCGCGGTCCTGGTGTCGGGCGTGGAAACCGTATGGAGCGGCATCGAGATCCCGAAGTACGCATCGAAGCCGGTACGCAAGGATTGGCGCGGCAAGGGCATCGTGGTCGAACGCTTCGCCGAGATGGCGCGGTTCAACTACGGCTCGACGGTGATCGTGCTGCTGCCCAGGGACGGCATCGCCCTCGAAGGATCGCTGGCGGCCGAACAAGCCGTGCGACTGGGACAGCGACTCGGTCTCGCGTGAGAACTACGTCCCCTCGGGAATGAAGGACAGGCTGACCGAAATCAGCCCTCGATCAACCCCAGCAACCTCGCGCGCCCGACAGCGTTCGCGCGCGAATCCGCGGAGAGTTTCGTGCAGAGATGGCCGATGTGCCATTGCACGGCGTCGCTGCTGATCCGCAGGTCATCGGCGATGGTTGCGTCCGGCTGTTGCTGGCTGAGCAGGTCGAGAATGCGCGCTTCCTTCGGCGTCAGCAGGCCATTCGACGCCTGCACGCAATGCGCCTGTTCCGCAGGACAGGAAGCCGCCGTGGAACGCGGAACATCCCTCTTGCCCGCGGTCGCCGAGGTGCGCAGTTCCGTCGCCATCTCCGCCGCGAGCGGATGGCTGTCCTGCAGCAGTCGCCTGTTGCCGCCGAGCTTGCCCAGACTCAGCGCTTCGCCGAGCAGGCGCAGCGCCAGCGGTGCGCCGCGCTGCCTGGCGACGACCGCGCGCAGCACCCTGACGATCAACAGGTCGCGGCCGCGACTGAGTTCGGTCGCCAGCGCGTCGGCGGTCAACAGGTGCCTCTCGGCGCTGCCGAGATCGCCGCGCGCCAGCGTCGCATACGACTTCGCAATGGCCGACAGCAGGTCGTACTGTGGACGGAACAGCGAAAACTCCCTGCCCGCAAACACCGGTGCGAGCCCATCCAGTTCGGCTTCGAGTCCGCACACGACCTCGTTGCGCGACCGCAGGGCGTGGATGCGGATCTGTTCGACCAATCCGTGCAGCGCGAGCCGCGGCAGATTGCGCGCGGCGGCCAGCCGACGCAGATCGTCGAGGATGCCCAGCGCCTGCGCCTCGTCGTCCTTGTGCAGGGCCACGTAGGCCAGGGTGCGGTAGGCGCACAGGATGATGTCGGGGATCGCGGTGGACTCGATCACATCCACGCGCCCCGCCAGCAAGGACAGTGCGGCCTTCGGCTGGTTGCGTTCGAGCAACGCCGCCGCGGCGATGGAAGCGAACATGCTCGCGACCACGCTGCGACGTCCGCTGGCTTGCTCGGCCTGCGCCATCGCCGGGCGAACCACCGCTTCGGCGCGATCGGGATAGCCGTCCCACAGATGGCTCAGGCCCACCAGGGTGCGGCCGATCGCGCGACCGAGCACGGGCGAGTACTTGTAGGTCGTGGTCGGCGAGCGCGGCTCGAGGTCGCGCAGGTGCACCGTCCTGCCCAGGTGCAGGGCGTGCACCGCGACGCAGTTCGCGTACGCGGCCGGATGTCCCGAGCTTTCGATGGCCGTAGAGTCTTCCGGCCAGCGCGCAAGGATGTCGGGAATCAGGCCGAGCCGGTCCGCATAGCCGGCCGCCGAAGCGGCAACGAGGGCGGCGATGAATCCGGAACTGGCATCGAGTCCCGGATTGGCCAGCAGTTGCTGCGCATCCTCGAGCGCTTCGGCATTGCGTTCGCTGCAGGCGAGGATCCACACGACGATCAGGCGCAGGTCGATGTCGTGCCTGATGCTCTCGGCGGGAATCCGCGCCAGCGCCTCGCGCGCTTCCGGCAGCCTGCCCTCGGAACCGAGTTGCCAGAGCATGCGCGACAGCAGCGAACGCGCAAGCCTGGCATCGCCGGCCTCGGCCGCGTGGCGGGCGGCATCGGTGTAACGCTGTTGCTGCGTGTACCAGCCGCAGGCACGCCGATGCAGCCCTTCGCGTTCGCCGATCGGCAGCCGCGCGAACCGGCCCAGCAACAGCGGACGCGCCAGCGGATGCAGGCAACTCCAGTCCTTGGTCTGGCCGACGATCAGCAGCGGCGTATCCAGCATGAGCTTGGCCAGGTACGCCGTCGCGGACGGACTTCCGGTGACGATCCCGCACAGCTCGGCATTCATGTGATCGAGGATCGCGATGCGGACCAGGAATCCGACCAAGTCCGCGGGCAGGCGCCCCAGCAGCGCCTCGATGAAACGCGTTTCGACCGGCCCGCGCAGCCAGGCGATGGCTTCGACCGCATGCGCCGAGGGTTGCCCGTGC
>DATHOV010000379.1:0-21286 GCA_035484515.1 Lysobacteraceae bacterium | reverse complement strand
AGCTACGGCGTCGTGCCGTTCTCGGTGAATCTCGATGCGCGTCGCAACGCGCTCACGGTGGACGCGCCCGCGCTGGTCAAGCCCGGCGAGGTCGCCACGTTCAAGCTGCATTCGGCGCAGCCGACGCGAGCAGTCGTGTTCGCGGTGGACGAAGGCATCCTCCAGGTCGCGCGCTACAAGCTCGGCGATCCGCTGCAGTTCTTCTTCCGCAAGCGCATGCTCGAAGTGCAGACGGCGCAGATCCTCGACCTGATCCTGCCCGATTTCGAAAAGCTCGCCGCGATGACGGCTGCGCCCGGCGGCGATGCCGATGCGGCGATCATGAAGCAGCTCAACCCGTTCAAGCGCAAGCGCGACAAGCCGGTCGTGTACTGGTCCGGAATCGTCGACGTGAACGGCGAGAAGGACTTCAGCTATACCGTGCCGGATTACTTCAACGGCAAGCTGCACGTGATGGCGGTGGCGGTCTCGCCCGATCGCATCGGCACGGTCGAGAACGCGACCCTGGTGCGCGGCGACTTCGTGCTGTCGCCGAACGTGCCAACCACGCTCGCACCCGGCGACGTGGCCGAGGTCAGCGTTGGCGTCGCCAACAACATCATCGGCCTGCCCAAGGCCGTTCCGGTCGCGGTGACGCTCAAGACAGGGCCGCAGCTGCAGGTCGTCGGCAGCGCGACCCAGAGCGTGGATCTGGCCTCGATGCGCGAAGGCGTGGTGATGTTCAAGGTCAAGGCCACCGACCGGCTCGGCTCGGGCAACCTCACCTTCAACGCGACGTACGCGGACAAGTCGGCGAAGCAGGGCGTGGACCTGTCGGTGCGTCCGGCTGCGGCCTATCGCACCCAGGTGGACGTGGGCCGGGTCGATGCCGGCAAGCAGATCGACGAAGCCGGGTTGCGCTCGATGTACGACGCCTACGCTTCACGCGACGCCGCTTTCTCGACGCTGCCGATCGTGCTCGCCCAGGGCCTGACCAGCTATCTGGTGAACTACCAGAACTTCTGCAGCGAGCAGGTGGTGAGTGCGGCCATTCCAAGGCTCGTGCTTCCGAAGTGGCCGGTGGTGCCGGTGTTCGCAAAGGCGCTGCAGCCGGCGCTGTCCGAGAAGGCAATCGACAACGATTCGGCGCTCGCAGATGTGCTCGATACGCTGCGCTCGCGGCAGAACAGCGAGGGTGGCTTCGGCGTGTGGTCGGCGACTCCGGATTCGGAGCCTTTCATCTCGGCGTACGTGATGAACTTCCTGCTCGAAGCGCGCGACCGCGGCGTCAAGGTCCCTCCCGGGATGATCGATGCGGGCAACAAGTACCTCCTGCAGCTCGCGTCGGACGACGGCATGGATTCGCCGGACAAGCTGCGCCAGCGCGCCTACGCGGTCTACCTGCTGACCCGCCAGGGCAATGTCACCACCAACAGTCTCGCGGCGGTGCAGAAGCGCCTGCAGGACACCGCCCCGAATACATGGAAGGACGATCTCGCCGCCGCGTGGCTGGCCTCCTCGTACAAGCTGCTCAAGCAGGACAAGGAGGCGAACGCGCTGATGAACGGCCCTGCCGCGGAACTGGCACGCAGCGCCTCCGACGAGCCATTTGTGCACGGCTACTACTACGATCCGCTGACCCGCGACGCAACCGTTCTGTACCTGCTCGCCAGGCACTTCCCGGAACGCGCGAAGGCATTGCCGCCGCGCGTCTTCGAGAACATCGCCTGGCCGATCGCGCACGACGAGTTCGACACGACCTCGGCGGCGATGACGATCCTCGCGCTCGACAGCTATGCGACGCAGACCGCGGCCGAAGTCGGCAAGCTGCAGATCGCCGAAGTGCACGCCGACCGCAACATGAAGCAGATCGGTGTCGCCCAGGCGAACCTCCTGCAGGCGGCGAGCTGGAGCGCGGCGGCGGTGAAGCTGCGCTTCGTCAACCTGAGCACGCTGCCGGCCTGGCATGTTGCCTCGCAGGGCGGCTACGACCGAACGGCGCCAAGCGTCGCCATCCGCAACGGCCTGGAAATCGTGCGCGACTACACCGATGTCAACGGCAAGCTGCTGGCGCAGATCGTCGTCGGCCAGGAAATCGACGTGCACGTGAAGATCCGCGCCACGTCGGGTGCGGGCGTCGCCAACGTCGCCATCGTCGACCTGCTGCCGGGCGGCTTCGAGCCGGTGATCCAGCCGCCGCCCGAGCCTGCCGCCGCCTCCGCCAGCAGCGATGCCAGCGACGCCAGCGATGCGGGCGACGCCTCCAGCGGCGCGGGCGATGCCGCCACGCCCGCCTGGCGCTCGCCGATTGGATTGTCGGATTCGACCTGGCAGCCGGAGTTCGCCGACATCCGCGAGGATCGCGTGGTGATCTATGGCAGCGCCTCGCCCGACGTGCGCGAGTTCGTCTATCGCATCAAGGCCACCAATGCCGGCATCTTCATCGTGCCGCCGGCCTATGGCGAGGCGATGTACGACCGCACGATCCAGGCGCGTTCGGCGGGAGGCGGAACCCTTACGGTGGTGCGCGCGCCATGATGGATGGCATTGCACCTGCCCGTCATTCTGTGAGGGGAATTCCTGGCGCGGAGCCCCTCTCCCTCCGGGAGAGGGGTTGGGGTGAGGGTTCGGTTTCATCTCAGTAGCGCGACTATTTGGGAATCAGCATCGTTGCGACCGCACTCACTTCGCCGAACTCTCATCCGGCGCTCCGTGCCCGGCCTTAGCTTGCGCGAAGACGTTCAGAGTTGCGCGAACCAATGGCTCGCAAGCGCAACTCCTCACCCCGGAGGGGAATGGCAGGGCGTGCTCGGGATGTTTGAACTCTTGCCGCGTCGACATGGCGCCTGGCAGCGACAAGAAAGCAATTCGCCATGCGACTCACAATGTCGATCCTAGGCCACTGGCTCCTGCACTGCCTGATCCGCTGGCAGAACTGGCTGGTCGGTTTCGCGTTGATCGCGATGGTGCTCGTCGGCTTCCGGCTGTGGCCGCATCCGCCGCTGCGCGATCGCCTGCCAACGTCCACAGCGGTCTACGACGACCACGAACGTCTGCTGCGGCTGACCCTCGCGAGCGATGGCCAGTACCGCCTGTGGACGCCGCTGCGGGACATCTCGCCGCAGCTCGTCGAAAGCGTGGAACTGCACGAGGACCGCTGGTATGCGTGGCATCCCGGCTTCAATCCCTGGGGGCTGCTGCGCGGCGCGTGGGTGACCTATGTCCGTCACGGCCACCCGCAGGGCGGTTCGACGATCACCATGCAGCTAGCGCGCCTGCTGTGGCGACTCGACACGCGCACGCCATCGGGCAAGTTCGACCAGCTCGCGCGCGCCGAGCAACTGGAGCTGTTCTATTCCAAGCACGACATTCTCGAGGCCTATCTCAACTTCGCGCCCTATGGACGCAATGTGCAGGGGGTGGGTGCGGCGAGCCTGGTCTATTTCGCCAAGCCGGTCGGCGCGCTGACCCTGCCCGAAGCGCTCACGCTCGCGGTCATCCCGCAGGACCCGGCTCGCCGGCTGCAGGCCGGGCATGCGGCGGGCGACGACGCTCTGATCAACCCGGCGCTGGCGGATGTGCGCAACGCGCTTTACGCGCAGTGGCTGCGCTCGCATCCGCGCGATGCGTCGCTGAAACCGCTGTTCGCATTGCCGCTGAACCTGCGACCGCTCTCACGTCTGCCTTTCGCCGCGCCGCATGCGGTCGACCAGGTGCTGGCCGCGCAGGCGATCAACGGTGGTGTCGGTCCGCCGCGCATCGTCACCACGATCGATCTGGACCTGCAGCATATGCTCGAACGCCGGATCGCCGACTACGTGGAGCGTCGGCAATCGAATGGAATCCGCAACGCCGCAGCGATACTCGTCGACACCCGCGACATGGGGATCAAGGCGATGGTCGGATCCGCCGACTATTTCGACGCGTCGATCCAGGGCCAGGTCAACGGCACGCTTGCCAAGCGTTCGCCGGGTTCGACCCTCAAGCCCTTCATCTACGCACTCGGATTCGACCAGGGTGTGCTGCATCCGCAGACCGTGCTGCGCGATGTGCCCACCTCGTTCGGCCCGTACACGCCGGAGAATTTCGATGGCCGCTTCCTCGGTCCGGTGACCGCGACCCAGGCGCTGATCCGCAGCCGCAACATCCCCGCCGTGTGGGTCGCCTCGCAGCTCGACAAGCCGAACCTGTACGGCTTCCTGCGCGAAGCTGGCATCAGCCGCATGGCCAGCGAGCAGCACTACGGTCTCGCGCTCGTGCTGGGTGGCGGCGAAGTGACTCCGCAGGAACTCGCCGGCCTTTACGCGATGCTCGCCAATCGCGGCGTGCTGCAGCCGCTGCGGTTGCGCGCGGACGAGCGCCAGGTGATCGGAACGCGCCTGCTCAGTGAGGAAGCGAGCTACATGGTGATGGACATCCTGCGCCAGAACCCGCGTCCCGACGAAACCACCGGCGCGCAGCCTGCGTCGATGCATGTGTACTGGAAGACCGGTACGTCATGGGCGTTTCGCGACGCGTGGACCGCAGGCAGTTTCGGACCCTATGTGCTGGTGGTATGGATCGGCAACTTCGACGACAGCGGCAATCCCGCCTTCGTCGGCATCGATGCGGCGGCCCCGTTGTTCTTCCAGATCATCGACGCGGTCGTGGCCGAGCGCCCGCACCTGGGCGAACCGGTGCAGACGATCCCCGAACACCTCAAGCGCGTCGAGATCTGCCTCGCCAGCGGCGAGTTGCCGAACCAGTGGTGTCCGCAGAAGGGCATGACCTGGTTCATCCCCGGCAAGTCGCCGATCCGGGTCAGCAATGTGCATCGGCCGGTGGTGATCGACGACGCGACCGGCAAGCCCGCATGCCCGCCGTACCGCGGACCCACCCATGTCGAGGTGTACGAATACTGGCCTTCCGACCTGCAGCAGGTATTCGCGCAGGCCGGCATGCCGCGCCGCGTGCCGCCAGCCAATCCGGACTGCGCGGACGCGGGGCAGGTGGCCGGTGATCCGCCGCGCATCACCTCGCCGCTGCGTGGCAGCACCTATGCGATGCAGATCAAGCGGCAGGAAGAGAACAGGGTCGCGTTCAGCGCGACCGCCGACGCCGACGCCCATGCCCTGTACTGGTTCGTCGACGATGCCTATGTCGGCCGCAGCGCGCCGGGCGAATCGCTGTTCTGGCAGCCATCCGGCGCCGGCCGCTACGATGTGCGCGCGGTCGACGACCACGGCCGCGTCGACGAGCGTTCGCTCGAGGTGATCACGGTCGAATAGCGCGGCCTGCGGTCTCGTGGATGCAGCGCTGCATCAAGGCGGTTGCGGCGGTTCCGTGGGCAGCCGGATGCTGTAGTGCAGGCCCTTGCCGGGGTTGCTGTCCACCGCGATGGTGCCGCCGAGCTTGGTGGTCACCAGGTTGTAGACGATGTTCGCGCCGAGCCCGCTGCCGCCCTGGCCGCGCTTGGTGGTGTAGAAGGGCTCGAACAGCCGCCGGAGCGCGACCGGGTTCATGCCGATCCCGTCGTCCTCGTAGTCGATGGTCACTGCGTGCTCGTCGCCGTTGGCGGCGATGCGGATGTGCCCGTGGTCCATGCGCTCGAAGGCGTGCGTGATCGAGTTGATCACCAGGTTGGTGATGATCTGCGAGAGCGCGCCGGGAATGCTGCGCAGGCGCAGCTGCGGATCGCAGTCGACGGTGATCGTGTGGCCGGTGCGCTTGAACTTCGGACGGATGGATCGCAGCGTGTCCTCGATGTATTCGGCCAGCGCGATGTCGCGCACATGGTCGGAGGACTGGTCGACCGCGACCTGCTTGAAACTGCGGATCAGGCCGCTCGCGCGCAGGGTGTTGCTGGTCAGCACGCCGAGCAGTTCGTCGTTCGATTCGAAGAAGGACTTCAGGTTCGGATCGGCGAGCTGTTCCGTGCCGAAGGATTCGCGCAGGCGCTTGGACTCCTCGATCAGCAGGCTGACCGCGGTCGTGCAGATGCCCAGCGGCGTGTTGATCTCGTGCGCGATGCCGGCGACAAGGGCGCCCAGCGACGCCAGCTTCTCCTGACGCACGAGTTCGCTCTGCGCCATGCCCAGGTGCATCAGGGTCATCTCGAGCTCGCGGTTCTTCTCCTGCAGCGCGGCATTGCCGGTCGCAAGGTTGGCGTGCGCCGCGCGCAGCGCGTCGTCGGCCTGCTTGCGCGAGAGTGCGGCGGCGATGTGTTCGGCCACGAAGGTCAGCAGCGCCAGGTCGTCGTCGTCGTAGCCGACCTGTGGGTCGTAGCTCTGCAGGATGATCACCCCGAGCACCTTGCCCTGGTGGATCATTGGCGCCCCGATCCAGGCGGTGAAGTCCGTGCTGCCGAGGACATGATGGATCACACCGGATTCCACCAGCGCTTCGAAACGCTTCTGGTCGATCCGCTGCGACATCCGCGTGCGCAGGACGAAGCCGGTCAGGCCATGCCCGGCGGGGCGACGGTAGTTCTTCGGCAGGTCATGGTCCTTCTCGTCGACGAAGTACGGGAAGCCGACCAGGTCGTGCTCGTCGTTGTAGTACTGCATGACCGCGATGTTCTTCGCGTACATCAGGCCGCCGAGGATGCGGTGCAGCTCGGCGTAGAAGGATTCCAGGCCGATGTCCTTCACCGACAGCGCGGAGATCTCGTACAGCGCGCGCTGCAGCTGCTCGGAATGGCGACGTTCCTCGATCTCGCGTTCGAGGCTGCGCGTGCGCTCGGCGATGGCCTGCTCGAGCCGTGTCGCGAACTGCACGCGTTCGACCGCATCTGCGACGTGCTCGGACATCAGTCGGAACAGGGCGATGTCCTCTTCGCTGTAGCGGAAGCCACGCATGTAACTCTGGATCACCATAACGCCGAAAGTACGACCGTCGTTGCCGATCAGCGGCATGCCGACCCAGTGCTCCGGTCGCGTGCCGATACCCCAGCGCGCGCCCTTCGCGCGGCGCGCGGCCCATTCCTCGGCGACGAAGGTCCGCGGCTCGCCGCGCAGGACCACCAACGCGGTCGGCGACTCGCCCTCGTTGCGCAGTGGGTAATGCTTGGCCGGATCGGGCGGCGCGTCCTTCTCGTCCGCCCAATAGGCGTAGCGCACGCCGTGCATGCCTTCGTCGTACAGGCCTATGTAGAAATTCTCCGCGCGCATGATGCGTCCGACTGCCTCGTGGACGGCCACGAAGAACTCGTGGAGGTCGTGGCCACGCGCCGCCCGGTGGCTGATGTCGAGCACCATCGACTGCACCGCTTCGAGGCGGGCCAGGCGCTCGGTCGTCGGTTGGACCGGGACGACGTCGTTCATGGAAGCGTTCATGCTGCGATCGGTGCCTGCGAGGATGCCACGGGATGCGCTGGAATTGTGTCGGCTTCGGCGGTTTACGCCAACGGCAGCAGAACAGGATGCGGGAGAAAGTGCCCGCATTTTGTGAACAATGGCACGGATGGGCTTGAACGGGGCAGCCGGAGCCGGGATGGCAACCATGGATCCCCGGCCTTTCCTTCTTGCTGGTCGATGAACCCAGGGCCTTGAGCGACCTCGATGTCGAGTGGCGTAGTGCATGTGTTGCATCGCGGATTCAGGATGCGCACGGTGCGGCCGCGGACGGGGCACGCGACGCACAGGCGCGTCCGTTCAATTGCGATGCGTGATCGCAAGGCCCGATCGAGGCTGTTCTGATTGCAAGTCCGGGGCGGCCTTTGAGCGCCGACCCAGTGCCGTCATGGGACACATGGCTTCCGGCACTTCGCATGTCATGCCGCACGGCCGCATGGTGTGCGCCATTCCCTCCATGGGCCCGTCCATGCCGAACCCGATGCTTGCCCGCTCCATTGCCCTTGTCGCCACGCTGGTTTTCGCGACCGCCGCACACGCTGCGAACCAGACCGTCGCCTACGATTACTCCCACCACGAGATCGCCTTGAACGTCAGCGTGAAGGGAAGGCCTCTGTACGTGCTGCTCGACACGGGCGTGGACCCTTCCGTGATCGATCTGGGACGTGCGAAGGCGCTGGGATTGCCGGTGCAGGACGGTCATGGCGGAGAAGGCTCCGGCGAGGGAAACGGCCACGCGCACGTGTTCCCCGCGACGATCAAGGCGCTTGCGATCGACGGGCAGGCCTGGGGCGATGTCGATGCGCTGGCGATGGACATGGCGGGGTTGTCGAAGTCGTACGGCAGGCCGCTCGATGGCGTGCTCGGCTACAGCTTCCTTGTCGACAAGACGGTCGTGATCGACTATCCGTCCAGCACGGTCGCGTTCTACAAGGGTTCGTATCCGGTCGGCGCTGCGGTGAAGCAGTGCAAGCTGAACTACCAGACGCCGCTGGTGTTCGCCGGGCCGGACGATCGCATTCCGGTACTGCCCGATTTCCGGTTCGGTGGGGCCACGGCGAAGATCAGTCTCGACACCGGCTCGAATCGCGGCGTCAGCCTGTTTCCTGCGGCGCTCGGCCTGAAGGGCGTTCGCGTCGCGATCGTGCAAACCGGCAAGGTCAGCGGCACGGGTGCGCGCGGCGGATTCACCGGCGATCGGGCGCAACTGAATCTGGGCATGGGTGTCGGCGAGTTCACTCATCCGGCCGGAAGCGAGGTCACGCTCATGCCGGACCAGTCCAAGCCCGGCATCGCTGCGAATCTCGGCAATCCCATCTTCGCGGACATGAAGGTGAAGCTGGTGATCGACTATCCGGGGAAGAAGCTGGCGATGTATGGGGATTGCGGGAAGTGATCCGACCCTTGTCAGCCCCATGTCGCGGATGGGAACTGACGACGTAGCAGACCAGACAAGGCAAACGAACGATGCGACTTCCGCACTGGTTGACAGCCTTCATCACCTTGTGGGCACTCGTTCCATCGACCGGCGGTGCGCGAGAAATCCCTGCCTACCTCTCCTTTGCCGACGTTTTCGATCACGATCATCCCGAGGATTCGGAGCTGACGCTGAGAGCGCTTGAACAGGATGCGGCAGGGGCTGGCGACAAGGTCGTGCAGGCCGAAATCCTCACCCAGATCGCCCGTTCGGAAGGTCTCGAGAAGCGATTTACCGAAGCGTATGGCGATCTCGACCGAGCGTCGGCCATCGCACCGCGAAGCACGCGCGTCGTCATCTACGTCGATATCGAACGGGGCCGGCTGTTGCGACTGCAAGGCAGCACGGCTCAGGCGGACCAACTGTTTCACCGAGCCTTTGCAGAGGCCCGCGCCGCCAGAGCGGACTACCTGCTGCTGGACGCCGTGCACATGATCGCACTGGCCGAACCGTTCGATGCCTCGCGAGCATGGACCGAGCGTGGTCTTCGCATCGCCGCAACATCGACAGACCGAAGGACCATTCACTGGATCGCGGTGCTGAACAACAATCTTGGTGTGGCCTATTTCGAGCGCGGCGACTACATCCGGGCCGAAGGGGCCTATCGCGCAGCCTTGATTGCCGATCGGGAGCAGGGCGCGGACGTCGAAACCCTGGTCAACGCACAGTTCTCCCTGGCTCAGGATTGGCGCAAGCTGGGTCGCATCAAGGAGGCGCTGGCCCTGCAAACCAGGCTCCACGACCAGGGTGGCGACAGGGCGTTGCCTTCGATCGATCTGGAAATTGCGGAATGTCGATTCGCTATGGGGCAGTTCGGGCAGGCACGCTATTGGGCGCACATGGCGCTCCAGCGTGGCCCGGCTTCATTTTCGCAGGCCGACCTCGATCGTCTGAAAGTGTTGGGTGAGAGGTGAATGATCGGGGGCCACGGTTTTCTCCACGCAATATCGGTGATCTGGCCCAGTTCTTCCCTGCAAGCCGGCTTGTTCAAGGAAACCTGAACGGCTCGCTGGCGATCGGCGCTTCGCTTCGCTGCCAGTCATGTGATGGCAGGTAGTGTTGATCCGCCGAATGGCACTCAACCACGGAAGGAGAAGCGTCATGACAACACGTGCACTTGCACTGGCCGGCCTGCTTTGCCTCGGTACCGCAGGCGGGATCGCCTACACGCCGCCCGTCGAAGCCCGCACCTACGTCGACGTCGGCATCGATGTCGCGCCCCCGGCCCCGCGCTATGAGCGCGTCGTCGTAAGGCCGGGCTATGTCTGGACACCTGGTTACTGGCGATGGGACGAGGTCGGACGCCGCCACGTATGGGTGGGTGGCGTCTACGTCGCCGAGCGCCCGGGTTTTGTCTGGAGACCGCACCGCTGGGAGCGTGGGCCTGAAGGTCACTGGCATTTCGTTGAGGGCGGTTGGGACCGTCGCTGACGGAGCTGCACAGGCATTTCGAGGATCCCGGCCTGGCGCCGGGATTCCTGATCGGAAAGAGGGGCCAGGTTCGTTTTTCCGCACGGGAAAAACGAATCTGGCCCTTGCACATCATTCGTTCGACTTCTCGGTTTCCAGAGCCTTGATGCAGGCCGCCTTGCTTGCGTAGACCATGTATTCGCTGTGTTTGCCGACAGTGCAGTCGCGGGCCTGGACCGGGTCGCCGCCGAAGGATCCATCCGTGATCTCGCACTTCTGGAACTGGCCGATCAATGCCTTGGTGAGCTTCATGCACTGCGTCTGGTCCGGGTTCTTCAGCAAATCGAATCCATAGCTTCCGACAGCCGGCAGATCGGTTGTCGCGAAGGATTGCGTTGCCGAAAGAAACAACGCTGCGCAGGCGCAGATAGGAAGGATGGATTTCATGTCAGGAACCTCGCCGGGGAAGAAGCTCGGATGTTTCCCGACATCCTGCTAGAACCGCAGCGTTTTCTGCAAGACGACCTGTCGCTCGTACAACGACGCCTCCCGTGCATCGGTCAGCAATGCCGACAACTCGGCAAGCGGCAACGGTGGATGGAAGCAGAACCCCTGGGCGAAGTCGCAGCCGTTTTCGATCAGGAAGTCGCGCTGCGCAGGCGTTTCGACGCATTCGGCGATCACGGCCAGACCGCGTCGATGGGACATCGCGATGATGGCCAGGCTGATGTCGCGCGCGGCCGGGTCGTGCTGCAGTTGGCTCACGAGATCCTGGTCGATCTTGACCACGCTCACCGGCAGGCGCTTGAGTAGGTTCAGCGAGGATCCGGCCGAGCCCAGGCCATCCATCGTCAACGAGATGCCGATGCGTCCGAGGTCGTGCAGGAAATTCAGCCTCGCGAGCAGGTCCTGGTGCAGCATGCGTTCGTCGATTTCGAGGGTCAGCCAGCGACCATCCAGCCCGGTCTCCTCCAGTGCGCGGGCGATCAATCCCGGCAGGTTGCGGTCGTGCAGCTGGCGCAGGGACAGATTGACCGAGAGCTTGAGCATCTCCTGCCCGCCATCGCGCAACCGCCTGATCTGGGCGCCGGCTTCCTTCAGCGCCCACGCGCCGATTTCCACGAGCAACCCACTCTCCTCCGCCTGTGGAATGAACTCGCGCGGCAACAGCAGTCCGAATTTGGGGTGCTGCCAGCGCAGCAGGGCCTCGATGCCGATCACCTTCCCGTCGCGCAGGTCGACGATCGGCTGGTAGAACAGGCAGAACTGTCGATCGACCAGGGCCTGCCGCAGCTCGAGTTCGCGTTCCAGACCCGCCACCGCATCCTGATTCATTTCCTCGGCGTAGAAGAGGAAGTTGTTGCGTCCGCGCTGCTTGGCGCGATACATCGCCAGGTCGGCGTGGCGAATCAGTTCGCCGCTGTCGGTGCCGTCGTCGGGTACCAGCGCGATGCCGATGCTGGTGGTGACGGCGAGATCGAGTTGGCCCAGACGCATCGGCGCGCGCAGGCATTGGATGATCTTGTCCGCCACGATGGCCGCGTCGGTCGCCGCATCGATTCCGGACAGCAGGACCACGAATTCGTCGCCACCCAACCGGCACACGGTGTCCACTTCACGGACGGCCGAACGCAGCCGATCCGCCGTGGTCCTGAGCAGGACATCGCCGGCTTGATGACCGAGCGAGTCGTTGATGCGCTTGAAGCGGTCCAGATCGAGGAACAGAATTGCGGCGCGCTTGTTGTCGCGGCGCGACGAGCGTTCTGCCTGCTGCAGGCGATCGAGCAGGGTGAGCCGGTTGGGAAGTCCGGTGAGCGGATCGTTGAACGCGAGTTCGTGCAGCTCGCGGTTCGCCTGCGCGAGCATCGAGGCCATCCGGCTGCGATCGGCCAGCACCGCCGCGAGCCCTAGCGTCGTGCCTGCCAGCACGAGGATGAAGACCTGCAGCAACATCAGCGACTCGTGCACGTTCTCGCGCGCGAAGGGTCCGCCGCCATTGAGCGAACCGACCGCCGCGATCAGCGAGATCAGGAAGACGGCGCTGGCCGCGCCCGCGGTCTGGAAGCGGAGCACCGCCCAGAGAATGATCGGCAACAGGAAGAACACCAGTGGGTAACGGTGTTCGCCGTGATTGAGCCACAGTCCGAACACCGTCATCGTGCCGAGCACGAGTGCGAGAAACAGCGCACCTGCTTCGAGCAGTCTCGGCCGGGTGGGAATCAGCCAGCGTGCATGCAGCGTCAGCATCAGGATCGGCGCCATGGTCAGCGCGCCGCTCGCATCGCCGACCCACCATGTCAGCCAGTTTTCCCCGTAGTCGGAGGTGCCGCTCATGTTCGCCCAGCGCGAAATCGTGACGCCGATGCTGGCGCTGACGGCCGGCGCGAGCGCTGCGCAGAACAGCACGAACGCGCCGAGTCCGCGCAGACTGCGGAACGGGGATCGATCGCCCGCGAAGCGCCGCAGCAGCCAGATCCCGATCGTGGCCTCGAGCGTGTTGCCGATGCCCACGCCGATGCTGGCAGGCAGCGCGAACAGGGGCAGTACCCCCGCGCGCAGCATGAACAGGAAGTTGATCGTCAGCGCGCCGGCCATCACGACCGGCCAGAACCGCAGGCCATGGCGATACAGCAAGGCCAGCGTCAGCGCGGTCGGCGGCCAGAATGGCGACGCATTCGTGCCGGGCAGCGCCAGCCCCAGCCCGAGCGCCGCGGCTATGACATAAGCCAGGAACGCGGCCAGCCAGACCCATTGCGGCAAAACCGCATTGCGAATCCATTCGCGATCAGAAGCCATTATCGACTCCGGGGGAAGTCGGATTTCATGCGCGATGCCAGCGAGCGGACGGCGCGCAGACCCGAAGATAGTCCCGCCGGTTGGCTAAAAGCGTGACGGAGTATGCAGTCTGGGTGAGGGGGTCAGGTTCATTTTCTCGCACGGAAAAAATTAACCTGCCCCCTGCCGCTGGCCCTCGATGGCCCGCTACTCGTCGGCAGTCCCGTTCCTTTCGGCTGCAATCGCTTCGCTGCCCATCTGGGGAATTCCGTCGAGCTCCACGTGATGGATGCCGACTTCCGAGACCAATGTGTCGGCTGGTGGATCCTTCGCTTTGCTGCCATCGTCGAATAGCTGGCACGAAATTTCGCGAGTTCCGATGGTTCAAGGTCCTCGAGATCCAGCAATGCGTTGTGCGCGCCGTGGGTGGCGCGGATCAGTTCGTCGAGCTTGACGTGGATCGCATCGGTGTCGCGGTTCTGGGAGTTCTGGATCAGGAATACCATCAGGAACGTGATGATCGTCGTCCCGGTATTGATCGCCAGTTGCCAGTTGTTGCTGTAGTCGAACATCGGGCCGGTCGCCACCCATACCGCGACCGCGCCCAGCGCAAGCCCGAAGCACAGTGCCCCGCCGGTGAACCTCGATGCGCCCTTGGCGATCCTGCCGAATTGCTTTCCCTTTGCCATGACCTGGCCCTTGTCAGTCATCGGGGAACGGACCCCGGTTTCCCAGCGTGGTTTTCATCACGGCCGATCGGTACGCCACGGCGTGGCGCCATCGCGGGCCTTGCGGAGCGCCGCATCGTAGAGACAGGTGGTGAAGGTTGCGTCGAACTGGCCCGCTGGCGTCCTCGGAGCCTCGCATGCTGCGCCGTGGTCGCCGGCATCGCCGGTGTAGAAAACGACATCGTCGGCGCTGGTCCAGTAAAAGCCATAGCCGTGTTCTTGGGCGTACTGGTAAATGTTTCGCAACGAGTTGATCTGCGTCTGGTTTTCGATCAGTTCGTAGCTTCGCGTGGCGATCTCGCGCACGCTGTATTCGGTCAGCTCCGACGGAACCTCGTTCGTGCTGTTTTCGATCACGTAGATAGCTGCGCGGGACTGTTCCGGCTCGGCGACGATCGCTGCGGGCCGCATCGGCGCGACGAACACGTTCTCCCGCACGCCGCCGTCCATGTACATGCATCCGTCGATGAAACGTGGCGGGAAAAACCCGGGCAACGCCGAAGCCGCCATGATGTGGTTCGTCATCTGCGCACGCGCCTGATCGTTCGGAAGGGCGCTGGCGATGGCCGAAAGATTGAACTCGGTGAAGTTCCCGGTATCGAAGTTCACCGCACCGACCCAGGCGGACCGCTTTTCGCCGTACGCCGTCTTGATCGCGGCTATCGTGGAATCGTCGAGCGCGGCCACGAGCCTGCGTTCGATGCCGTCCGGCTTTTTCAGCGAGTGTCCCCCAAGCAGTCCCAGCAAGCCGTTCCCGGAATACAGATCCTTGCCGCCGACGCCGCGGAATGCGTGCTGCAGGGCGGGATCGGCAACCGAACCCACCAGGGCGAACGGCGCCATGATCGCTCCGGTGGAAATACCGGTGACCACATCGAAGGTCGGGCGCGAAGGCCAGCGATCGGCCGTGTTCGCGGGCCGCTGTGTCCAGCCATTGAGGAAGCCTGCGCCGTAGGCACCCCATGTGCCGCCGCCCGACAACACCAGGATGGCGACAGGATGGCGCGACGCATCGGGCGGCCCTTGCCAGCGGGCAGTCACGGCAGCGTCGAGCGCGGCATCGAACGGTTGTGGTGGTTCGCCTGTCGCTGCAGGACATGTCGCGGTAACCGGTCGCTCGCCAGCGCAAGCCGATAGCAGCAAGGCGAAGATCAGCAACACGGATCGGTGTCCGTTGCGGCAATGGGCTGCGATGCCGCCGTTGCCGTAGTGCAGGTCTTCAGAACCAGGTGGGCGAGTCATGTGCATGGCATTGCTCCGTGAGCGGGGCACGGCAGATGCAGGTTGGATGCGAGGCCGGGTTGCGTCGGTGCGTTGGCGAACATTGCATGAAAGGGGTCAGGTTCATCTTCTGCGCAAGAAAATAAACCTGCCCCTTGATGTGAGCGCCTGGCGAAGTGCAGGACCCCTTCGCAACCTTGCCGCCGCCCTCGAAATCCTTCAAGTCGGCCTTCACCAACGTGAAGGATCCCTTCACCGACGTCACGTCGGCCTCGACCGACGTGAAGGATGCCTTGACCGACATGAAGGATGCCTTCACCGACGTCACGTCGGTCAAGACCGAATGGAAGGATTTCCCTACCGGCTTCGAGTCGGCCACGGGCCGAATGGAAGGACCCTTCACCGACTTCAGCTCGGCCTCGGCCGAATGGAAGGATGCCTCGACCGACTTCAAGCCGGCCCGGGCCGGATGGAAGTGGACATGCGGGTCAGTGAACCTCTGCAAGGCGACATGGACAAGCCCAGTTGCCGCATGCCTCGATATTACAAGGCAATGCAGGCCATGATCGGTCGAAATCTTGCGGCGGTACGGCGCGAGGTATGGTGCAAGAACTCTTCACGCACAAAAAAGCCGCTGAATCAGCGGCTTAGGTGTGTTCTTGGCGGAGAGGGTGACCGCCAATAAAAACTACAACAGGATCGAACCAGCGTCAACTAGGTTCAATAAAAACAAGTGGATTTAATCACTTATGAGGAGTGTAAGTCCAAACAAGCCCAGAGTGCTGCAACCACATCCAAGTTGCAATGGCATACTACTTGGCACACCAAAAACCAAAAGGAGCCTGCAATGGCGCTTCTCACTGACACCAAGGCTCGCAGTGTCAAGCCGGGAAGCACCCCGCTCGCGCATGGCGGAGTCACCGGCCTGACGCTTCATCCGTCACCAAGCAACAAAGGGAAAGGCAAGTGGGTTTTCCGCTACGTCAGTCCCGTGACCAAGAAGCGCCGCAATGCAGGACTAGGTAGTTATCCCGAGGTTGGGATCGCTGAGGCTGCGCGGCAGGCTCGCTTCATGCGCGAGCAGATCGCTCATCGGGAAGATCCGCTGGAGTTCAAGCCCAACGATGATGCCAAGCCGCGTATCCCTTCACTGACAGAAGCGGCCAATGCATTGCACAAGCAACTGAAACCAGGCTGGAAGAACGCCAAACACGCCCAGCAGTGGATCAACACGCTCTCAGAGTACGCATTCCCGTTGATCGGCGCGATGGGCCTGGACCAAGTTCAGCCGCGTCATATCGCCGACGTGCTGGGGCCAATCTGGCTGCGAAAGCCGGAGACCGCCGGACGCGTTAAGCAGCGCCTGCACGCGGTCATGGGGTGGGGCTGGGCGCACGGTTTCTGCCAATCCAACCCGGTCGATGTAGTGGACCACCTCTTGCCGCTCCAACCGGGCAAAGCTGTTCGCGTGCAACACCAGCCTGCGATGCCCTGGGCATTGATCCCGGTGTTCATGGCGGAGCATTTGTCGCAGAGTCTTGACGTGTCCCGGCAGGTACTGGCGTTCGCGATCCTGACAGCCGCTCGGTCGGGGGAGGTGCGCCACATGACTTGGGATGAGGTAAACATGAAGGCCATGCTCTGGACCGTGCCAGCGGATAGGATGAAAGCGAAAGTAAGTCACCGGGTCCCGCTATCCAAGCAGGCCGTTGCGATCCTCAAGCGTCAGAAAGGTCTGAACGACAAACTTGTGTTCCCTTCGGTGCGCAAGCGCAAGCCATTGTCGGATATGGCCCTGACGGCTCTCCTGCGGCGCGCAAAGGCTGTCAGCGACGTTCCGGAGCGCACGGCAACCGCTCATGGCTTCCGATCCAGCTTTCGCGACTGGTGCAGCGAGAGGGGCTACCCACGTGACCTGGCCGAAAGGGCTCTCGCCCACGCAATAGAGAACAAGGTGGAAGCTGCCTACCATCGCACCGACTTGCTGGAGCAACGACGCCCTATGATGGAAGCTTGGGCGGATTTCATAGTTCCTGAATGATGGGAATGGCTCAAATGAGTGAGTGGCGAACCGTAAAGCCTGTTCCCCTTGTTTCGTCCTTCCAGGACGCAGGCTCGCTCAGTGACGTGTTGTGCCAAAAAATCCTGAGAGCAGCGCATGGACGCAGGCCGGATGCCGGCTCTCAGGGCACCGTGTCGAATCTCTTCGTTCGGGTTCCTAGAGGGGATTGCGCGTGGGTGCGTTTTTCGCAGAACTCCACGCTAGCAAAGTGCCAGCCACGCCTTATTGGGTGGCAAAAAGTATGCGAACTAGTCGGATCGGAAGCGTCGGACTTCGTTGCTTGGGTTCCAGAACCCGAGGTCGGGTACGTTACTTTGGACAAAATCCAAGTCGAAGAATTGATCAAGAGCGGCTACACCAAAGCAAGTCAATTTGCAGGATGCCTTTGCAGAAGCGCCCCCATGTCGGGGGACTGGCTTGAATCTCATGATGACTCTCCAGATGATTCGGGGTCTGCGTTCATCCGATTGGGAAAGTCGTCGCTTCCTTCCCTTGCTTTCGCTCTACCAGCAAGCGCGGAGTCGGTCAGCGACTCCGCTAACTGCGCGCGCGCGGAAGGCCGAATTGACCCTGACTATCTGATTGACACGATTCCCGCAGGGTTTGCACAGGAGATGGAAATTCGGCTGCGTGACATATGCGTTGATCGCTCGATTGTTCTGTACCTGCGTGACGTGCACGGTTTGCTACTCCAAAGCGACGACTGGGATGTCATCCAGATGAGGAGAGCGCGTACGACGCAGAACACCGTCTCCGGCGTGGGCTGCAAGGATCCCTGCATTCTGCAAGAGCGCGTTCCTGGCGTTGATGCGCTGTATGAGGTTGCCCGGATTCAATACGGGCCGCTTATCGCTGGCGGCGTGGCGCAGGATCCCCCGAGCAAAGAGGTCGTGGAAGCATTTGTCAGGAGAAACAGCAAGCTATTTAATAAAAATGAACGGGCCGTGCAAGCGGCAAGACTGACCCGACTTGTGGGTTCGCGCAATCAAGGATTGCAAGACGGTATGCGACGAGACTTCACGCGCAAAGCCAAAGACATCCTGCAAAACGAATATTCAATGCGAGGCACGTTCGTCAGCGAATCACTGGCACTGATCGTACATGCAACAAAGCAATGGCTTAACTTCAAGGCTGATCCGCCACCTGGCTTATCTGTTCTTTCTGCTCTCAAGGATGAATTGCAAAGCTATGGGTTCAACGGAGTTGCGGAGCTTGAAGCGATCTTTGCATTCATCACCTGGACCGATAAACGCCGCTTTTCGCGCCCCCCAGAATCTGCATGACTGCCGACAGGTCATGTGAATGCGTGCCGGGATCCATTCTCGATGGAGGGGGCACTCGTATTAGGCCACGCCTGAAGTTGTGATCGCCGCCAGTCCCGGCTCTCAACTCGTAATCGCGAGAACACATCGCGCGTATGGCCGCACGAATGGAGAGCAGTCCGCGCACGTTGGCACAGGACAAGGGTTCGATTCCATTGAACTGACGGGCACTCTTTGGATTCGGGATCAGAGCGCGCCCGACATGATCGGGACCGGTGCAGCGTTCGGTCCAATATCTTCCAAGCTGGGCTGCGTACTCGGCCGCATCGATCGCTGCACGGCCATCTAGCCAGAGCATGACATCGAAGTGGATGCCCTGAACCAAGCCTTCGCTGCGCACCGCCAACCAGCCACATACGTCCGAAAAAGCAGCATGTCTCCTTAAAGCTCTTCCAAACTTCGCAAAGGACGCATTTGCGGCCATAGGGTCCAGCCAGACATCTGTAGCGATCGATCGAGCCAATTGATTGGCGTTGAGAAAGTACAAATGGATCCGGATCACCCGAAAAATTGGAAGCAATCGAATCAGTGAAGCGGCGTACGCGCAACCGGACTGGAATTCCTTGAGTTCACGGCGCCGATCATTGCTCATGGCCCAGCGGAGCCCTCTTGACTGGCCGGCATGGCGAATCAAGCGGACAGTGCTTTTGAACGCCAGACGAGCAATTGCAGCAATCCCGACAGGGAGAGAATAGCTGCAGGTTCGAATGCGCTCTCCCCATCGCTCGAAAGCGCGTAGGATCAAAGTCACGTGCGGGTGAAAATGGTGCCGCGCATGTTTGAGCATGAAGTGATCCGAAAAGCCAGCGCTCGCGCGTTGAAGCTTCGCTCCCAATTCCGTCAAGAAGTACCTCCGGACTCCAAAGGCTTTGTCTTCCCATCCAACAGGCGCGGCCTGCGATCGCATTATTTCGCGCGCCAACTCGTCGATTTCCGCGATGTATGCATGTTCATCAAGGTCTGTGGTAATGACAATCTCACGGCGGCGTCCGGGCAGCACGCCGGAAGCAAACGCTCGACTGTGGCTTTCCTCTTTCGCTATTCCCCGTTCGAAATCACGGTCCGCGATGACAGCCTTGGAGCGTGCCGACACGACCTCGAACGGCTTCAACCCTTCGTAGCCGACCTGAGGGTGATGTCGGGAACCGCTTTCGCGGTTGGCTGCAGTCGTCCTGCGTGCTGAATTGGATCCGATGCGGGCATTAGACCCACGCGAGACGAGCCACGCAGGCGGCGCGATGCAAGCGCAGCGGGCCAGCCATGCTTGAATTTCGCTCCAGATCCAAGCAACGCAGCCCTTGTCACGGCCGCCGAGGCGTACGGGTCGCGGGAAGCGTATCGGAATTTTCTTGCTGCCGCCTTTCATGAGACGATAAATCTTGGCTGGCGACGCTTCCACTAAGTCGCAGACCGTGGCGAGACGTGCTACGAGTTCGAAAGTGCCGTCAACAAGGACGAGCAGTTCTAAGGTTTGGAAGTGCGGATCGGCCTGCAAGGCCAGAGATGGGCGATACCGCGGTCGTTTGTTCCTTTTCCGCGGCGCAGGGCTACTGCCCGCCACGCCAAGGTTCGGACTCCTCATGGCCCTAGGCATGTCACACCTTTGGCTGACTAGCCGACTAGGCGTACAGCTCGCCGCGAACAAAACGTACAGCGCTGCGCCTGCTTGCGCCGAGTCTGCGTGGTCGAGGGAATGTCGGGTCGAAATATGGCGAACTAGGACTGAGTCGATTTCTGATCGAACTCTCCGAAAGACCCGTGATCGCGCTAGCTTCGCGGTAATCAGCGTAGCCAAACGGGTCCTGGAGCTTCCATTGAGGCGAACACATCAAGGAGTCTGCTGGGCAATCGTTGAGACGTGTCGGGCGGTCGAGCATGGCAAGGGGTCGCGTCGGAAGGTGCTCCAGTTTGCGCAACGATCAGGCCAGCCCGGAAGTCGGGAAATCGGTCGCCGAAGTCGGGAATTCCGCTCAAAGCCGCGTCACGCCTAGCTCAAAAAGCCGTCAATTCTTGTTGTCTTGCCTTCGGGCCGAAACTTCAGGCCTTCGTTCCTTTCTCAAGTGCGATGTCGACTTCCTTCCGATTGTGGTTCATTGAAGATGTGCCAGTTGGTTGTAGGCTGAGGACTTGAAGCGACGTTGCTGCAGATTGCGGCCTATGAGGATTTGCTGGCGCGTGTTGCAACCAGAGTTCAAGTGTCAGGCAGTCGGCAACTCGCGTGGCACGCTGTTCGGAGATCGATCTCGACGTTGCTGACTGGCACCGCGAAGGCGATAGGTCGTCAACAGAGAAGCAGATTGACACGCAGGCCGTTGAATTCAAACGTTTGCTGGTGTTCACCAGCCAGCCCGGCGTCTTCTCGCTGGGCCCGGATACCCTGGGCGAGGTCACGCAACACATCGCTATCAGACCCAGCACTCTCTAGCGCCAGCAACAGCTCGGGCCAGGATAGCCACGTTGCGTCAGCGTCGACGCGTTCCAAGCCCGTAAAATGCGCTGCGTATCTCGAAAGCACGAACACCAGGACCTTTCCTCCCTGGGCATGGACGCGCAGCCCGAGCAGCTTGGCGATGTCACAGGCCCCCTTGCCCTCTCGCCAGCGATTTACCTTTTCCACCCACGCGTCGGCTACCTGCAGGTTGCGCCGGCGGCTCTCGCGTTCGGCGGGAGATCGGCCATAGATGTCGTGCCATTTCAGCTGGAATAGGCCGATCGTGCCCGTTTTCATGTCTGCAACTATGGCGTCGATGTCGGTGATCACCGAACCGTCGTCGCGCCGGAGCGTCAAGCCGCTCGCCGGAACCTTGAATCGCGGCTCCGGGAATGCCTCGCGAAGCTCTGCCCGAAACTGCTCCTCGCGCCGGTCGACGCCCCGGTCCCAGTCACCGCGGTACTGGGCCCGAAGGTGCCGAAACAGAGCGAAGTACTGGTTTTGGATGGGGCCGAAGCAGGAGATGAGCGACCAAGGGCCTCCGAGGTCC
>DATHOV010000378.1:0-9699 GCA_035484515.1 Lysobacteraceae bacterium | reverse complement strand
GCGCTCGGCCAACTGCCTCAAGGCCGAGAACATTTACTACATCGGTGACCTGATCCAGAAGACCGAAGTCGAACTGCTCAAGACTCCGAACCTCGGCAAGAAGTCGCTCACTGAGATCAAGGAAGTCCTCGCGCAACGTGGCCTGTCGCTCGGCATGAAGCTCGAGAACTGGCCGCCCGCAGGCCTCCAGCAAGGGATGATGGGGTGAGGTCACGCGTTTAGTCGATGCCCTATCGGCATCGACTGCGTGACCGAACGCCCGACCGGATGGTCGGGCCGGGCGATCCGAAGCCGGCTAGTAAGCGCCATGGATGGCACAAGAGCAATGACGAAGCGGTGACAGCGGCACCAGTCGCGATCCCGCAACCAAGCCAGGTTTTGAAACGCCTGGTTGATTGAATTCAAGCCAACGATGCTGCGCAGTACTAAGTGCAGTCAAGTTAGAAGCTAATCAGGGCGCCAGAAGCGCCTCTATCCAGGAAGAACGACCATGCGCCACCAGAAAGCCGGACGCAAATTCAACCGCACCAGCTCGCATCGCCAGGCGATGTTCAGCAACATGGCGGCCTCGCTGATCAAGCACGAGCTGATCCGCACCACGCTGCCGAAGGCGAAGGAACTGCGCCGCGTCGCCGAGCCGCTGATCACCCTCGGCAAGATCGATGGCGTCGCCAACCGCCGCCTCGCCTTCTCGCGCCTGCGCGACAAACAGGCCGTGGGCAAGCTGTTCGTCGAACTCGGCCCGCGTTACAACGCGCGTCCGGGCGGCTACCTGCGCATCCTCAAGTGCGGCTTCCGCGCCGGCGACAACGCGCCGATGGCCTACGTCGAGCTGGTGGATCGTCCGCGTGCGGACGCCGTTGCTGCCGAATAAGTCGAAGCACATCGCATAAAGAAAACCCCGGCACGTCCGGGGTTTTTTGTGGGTCAGGCATTCGTTGCATTCCAGAATCCGTCTGGAACGATGCGAACTCGCCGCCGTCATCCCTGCATCGACAGCCATCGTGCCCGATCCTTCCGGGTGGCCCGCAAAACCGCTGCCTATGACGACGGCGTGGGAGACGTTTTTCCGAACGACTCAGCCGAAGGCACAGGCTTCATGCAATCGCGCTCGAAGAATTCGAAGTCGTCCAGGCCATCTCCGCGCGGAGGAAGGCGCTGGAAATGGTCGCGTATGTAGCCGACGAGAAGGGGATTGGTCCGCTCGATTCGCAGGTCGTCCCGGCCATCCACGGTGGCCCGACGGTTGATGAGCGCCACCTTCGTCTGCTGCGCCCGCATGGCTGAAATCTCCGTCTGCTGGAATGCGGGGGTGCGGTGGTAGAGGTAATACAGTTCCCAGTACGGCGATGCCGCGTGCAGGTAGGCGAGGATGCCCGGGTAGTGCGGCATCGCGACGAATTGTCCCGGGCCCGCACCACAGCGTTCGAATGCGGTTCGCGACAGCTGAAGCACCCGAGCCTGATCGCGGTCGAGGATGAAGTCGCGGCCATCCATCGCGAAGTGGACGAGGCTGCCGGGATCGCGTCGGAATGCGAGATGGGCGGCGACGCGCGGTTCCGAGGGAATCCATGCCAGCAGCGCGAGGCAGGCGAGAGTGGCGCTGGCGGAGCGCGAAATGACTGATGGATCGCGCTGGAAACGGACTGCAGCGACGAGAAATGCCGGCAGAATGCCCTGCGCGATGTGCGAAAAATCGGCGCGGTCGAAGGCCTGGTGCAGGTAGGGAAGCCCGATGCACAGGCTCGCAGCTTCCAGCAAGGACAGGCGATCGGCCGGGAGTTTCCTGGCGAGTGTGCGCACAACCCCGACGCCTGCCGCTGCATAGGTCGCGATCACCGCGATGCAGAGCCAACCCACGGCCGTCGCCTGCATGGCTGCCGTCGAATCGACGGTCTGCGCCACGCGCCACGGAAACGGAATCGGCAGCGGCAACTGCCATTGCGGCGTGAACAGGATCGACGCGATCATCGCAGCGCGGAAGCGTGGGTCGATGGCGAACCAGGCGAGCATCGGAGCATAACCCAGTGCCGTACCCGCCACCCATGCGTGCAATCCGCGCAATGTTTTGCCAGAGTACGGAAGGCACGAGGCGGCCAGCAGCCCGAGCCAGGAGCCGATCGCGAAATAAACGCCGGAATTCCTGCCGATAATCGCCGCGATCGCGGTCGCCAGGCCCACGAGGAACCAGCGCCGCGCAAGCTCGGGACGGAACAGCGCATGTGCGAGGACCGCGACGCCGATCAGGGACAGCGACTGCTCGTAGATCTTGTGCTGCGGGAACCCGAGCGCGATGGCGAGCAGGACGAGCGTTGCGATCCGCAGCGGGCGCCTGATCTGCGCCGCAGCCATCGCCGCGTACGCAGCGGCGAGGCCGATGATTCCGAAGCAGGAGTTCGCAAGACGCTGTTCGAACAGGCCATCGCCATCGAGCGCCTTGAACCATGCAGCGGACCACAGGTAGCGGCCAGGGTCGTAGCCAAAGAAATCCCGGATCGACATCTGTCCGAAATGGACGCGTTGCGAGACGTACCAGAGCCATCCTTCGTCGGCCCAGTTGAAGCCGTAGCGCCATTGCAGGATGAAGACGGCGGCCGAGAGCAACAGTGCGAGCCCGATCGCCTCGGAAGCATCTCGCAGTGGTTGATTGGGTTGCATGGCCTGTTCGATAGGTGAGCGAAAGAGGACAGGCTCGTCGATCCGGCCTGCTCGATGCAAGCCACCTGGCAGATCAGGTCGGCTTCATCGATTTCCAAGCAGGTCCTGATCGTGCAGTCGTTTTCCGCCATCGTCAACGCGAACATGGGGTTCCTGCGCGTTCGCTCAGCCCAAGACGCTCGCGAACACCGTGATCTCCTCGCGATCGTGATAGAGCTGCCTTCCGCGAAGTTCCAGCGGAAGCCCCGATTGTTCCTCGATCATGTCGAGGCATAGCTTCGTCTCGTCCCAGCGCTTCTTCATCGGCAGCTTGAGGTTGAAGATCGCCTGTCTGCACCAGCCCTGGGCAAGCCATTCGGCGATGCGCGCGCTCACGCGGCGCGGCGACTCGACCATGTCGCAGACCAGCCAGTCGACCGGTTTTGGCGGACGCCAGTGGAAGCCGTCGGCACGTACGTGTTCGATCAGGCCGGTGGCGAGCGCGGATTGCGCGAGCGGGCCGTTGTCGATCGCAATCACGCGCAGGTGCGCGCGGGCGAGCACCCAGCTCCAGCCGCCGGGCGCGGCGCCGAGATCCACGGCAGACATGCCGGGCTTCAACCATTGCTCGCGTTCGTCGGCGTCGAGCAGCACCAGCAGGGCTTCCTCCAGCTTCAAGGCAGAACGGCTTGGCGCGTCGGCGAGCATGCGCAGGCGCGGCACGCCGAGCGGCCACGGTGCGCTGTCGTCAGGATCGGCGACCGCCAGCATGGCGTGATCGCCATCGAGAAAACACACGTGCAGTCGCGGCAGGCGTGCGGATTCGGTTTCGGTGAGCAGGCCACGTTTGCGCAGCGCAGGCCGCAACGCGTTCGCGAACGCACGCGCGAGCCCGGCGAGCGGTTTGCCGGCATCGGAATCCGGATGCTCGACCCAGACGTCGCCATAGCGGTCGCGGCTGGCGAGCGCTTCGAGCATGGGCGCGATGCGGTCCTTCGGGTCGAGCTCGCGCAGGTCGGCAAGCAGGCGCAGTTTCTGTCGCGCGAAGATCAGGTGCGCGAACGGAAGCGCCTTCGACAACGCGTCGCCATCGACGCCGAGGAACTCCACATGCCCGCTGCCGCGCTCGGCGCGCGCATAGCCTGCGAAGCCGGCCCGCGCCGCACGCTCGCCGAGTTCGGCCGCGAGCTCGGGCTCGAAGCCGGGGCGGCACCAGCAGAACAGGCCGTCTGCACTCACCTTGCGGGAATGACAGGGATGCGAGGCTTGACCGTGTGCATCAGTAGGCCCTGCCGCCCGCGCTGCCGTAATCGCGCAGGATCCCGCGCGCCCGTTCGCGCAGGATGTCGCGGCGCACCGCGATGCCGCGTTTTTCGAGTTCACCGATCCAGTCGGCCGGCAGCGGGCCTTCGTCGAAGGCGGTGAGTTCCATCACGTCGGTCGAGCGCGCGCCGATCAGCAGGCTGGTGATGCCGGCCCAGAAGGTTGCGCCGTAGCACATGCAGCAAGGTTGCGAGGAGGTCGCGAGAACGATACGCGCACCATCCTCGTTGAGGCGCACCTTCTGCGAGCGCGCCTGTGCGGTCATGTAGGCCATCATCTCGGCGTGCGCGACCGTGCAGTTCTGCTGCAGCACGCGGTTGACGCCGATGCCGATCAGGCGTCCCGAGCCTTCGTCGAACAGCGCGGCACCGAACGGCCCGCCGCTCTGGTTGGCGATGTTCAGGCGCGAGAGTTCGATCGCGAGCGCCACCTTCGCCTCGTCGTCCGCGCAGACCGTCCGCGGATCGACCGCATCGTGGATCCATGCCGGCAACGTGAGGTGGACCTGCGCGTACAGCATCAGGGCTTCTGCGGCATCTGCGCGACGTTGATGTCGCTGCACTGGCCCCGCACGCAACTGCAGCCGCCGACCGCCATCACGTGGCACATGCCTATGCGGTGTTCGCTCGCACATTGCGCCCTGATGGCCTTCGGATCCACGGGGGCATCCTTGTTGACGCACTCGGGATATCTGCCGCAGCAGTTGCCGACATCCTTGACCTGGCAATCGGCGTCGACCTTGCAACTACGGTCCGGATGGGCTGGATCGAAAGCCGGGGGTGCAGGTGTGGATGCGATCGGCGTCTGTGCGCTCGTCGCCGGCGACGTCTGCATCGCAGCGCTTGCTCCGGCCCCGGACGTCTGGGCCGATGCGCATGCGCACAGGGCCAGGGCGAACAGCACGAGCATGGCGCGCTTCATGGCTACTTCGCTCCGGCTTTCGCCCACACGTCGCGCAGGGTCACGGTGCGATTGAATACCGGCGCATCGGCGCGATGGTCGTGGCGGTCGGCAACGAAATAGCCGAGCCGTTCGAACTGCAGGTTCTGTTCCGGATCGGCGTTCGCAGCCTCGGGTTCGACCCAGCTGCGCACGCTGCGGCGCGAATCGGGATTGAGGTGATCGCGATAGGTCTTGCCGTCGGCCTCGTCGTCGGGCGCGGCGATCGCGAACAGGCGATCGTACAGGCGCACTTCGGCGGCCACCGCGTGCCTGGCGCTGACCCAGTGGATCGTGCCCTTGACCTTGCGATCGGCGCCCGGCATGCCGTGGCGAGTTTCCGCATCGAGCGTGCAATGCACGGCGACGACGGCATCGCCATCCTTGACCACCTCGTTGCAGCGGACGATGCCGACGCCGCGCAGCCGCACCTCGCCGCCAGGGACGAGGCGATGGAAGCCCTTTACCGGAACCTCCATGAAATCCTCGCGCTCGATCCACAGCTCGCGCGAGAAAGGCACAGTGCGCGTGCCGAAGGATTCGTCCTTCGGGTGGTTCGTGAAGGCCAGCGATTCGACGTGGTCTTCGTTGAGGTTCGTGATGACCAGTTGCAGCGGATCGAGGACCGCCATCCGCCGCGGGGCGTGCGCGTCGAGGTCATCGCGCACGCAGGCTTCGATGATCGAGAAATCGGTGACCGAATTCTGCTTGCTGATGCCGACGCGCTCGGCCAGCAGACGCAGCGACGCGGGCGTGTAGCCGCGCCGGCGCAGGCCCTGCAGGGTCGGCATGCGCGGATCGTCCCAGCCGTCCACGAGCTTGTCGGCGACCAGCGCCACGAGCTTGCGCTTGCTCATCACCGTGTAGTTGATGTTGAGGCGGGAGAACTCGATCTGGCGCGGCTTCGAGGGCGCGGTAGGCAGCCCCGCCGCGGGCAGGAAGTCCCACAGTCGCGGATGGTTCTTCAGGTCAACCTTGTCCACGCACCAGTCGTACAGCGGGCGATGGTCTTCGAACTCGAGCGTGCACAGCGAGTGGGTGATGCCTTCGAGCGCGTCCGACAGGCAGTGAGCGTAGTCGTACATCGGATAGATCGGCCAGACGTCACCGGTGTTCTGGTGGGCAACGTGCTTGATCCGGTAGATAGCCGGATCGCGCAGGTTGATGTTGCCGCTGGCCATGTCGATCTTCGTGCGCAGGGTGCGCGCACCGTCGGGGAATTCCCCGGCGCGCATGCGGCGGAACAGGTCGAGGTTTTCCTCCGCGCTGCGATCGCGGTACGGCGATGCGCGGCCGGGTTCGGTCAGCGTGCCGCGGTATTCGCGCACCTGTTCGGCGCTCAGGTCGCAGACGAAGGCGTTGCCGTCCTCGATCAGCTTGAGCGCGCTGCGGTAGAACACTTCGAAGTAGTCGGAGGCATGACGCAGTTCGGCCCATTCGAAGCCGAGCCAGCGCACGTCGTCCTTGATCGCCTCGACGTACTCGGGATCTTCCTTCGCCGGGTTGGTGTCGTCGAAGCGCAGGTTGCACAGGCCGTCAAATTCCTGGGCGACGCCGAAGTCCAGGCAGATCGCCTTCGCATGGCCGATGTGCAGGTAGCCGTTGGGCTCGGGCGGGAAACGGGTGCGGATGCGGGCGTGCCTGCGGGCTGCCACGTCGTCGCGGACGATATCGCGGATGAAGTCGCGGCGGGCGGGTTCGGGCGTCGCCGGCACGGCGGTTTCCGGCGACGATGCAGACGGATGTTCGATCATGTGATGCATTGCGCAGTTTGCGAGCCTCCAGTGTAGCCGGTCGGACCTTTCAAGGGGTTATGCTGTGACGCGAGCCACAGGATTCGCGCGCATGCGTGTCGTGTACGAGCCCGAGAACCTGATCGACGCGCACCTGGTCAAGGGTGTGCTGGAGCAGTCGGGCATTCCCGTCTACCTGCGCGGCGAACACCTCGCCGGCGGCATCGGCGAGTTGCCGGTGTTCGGATTGTTCGCGCTGTGCGTGCCGGAGTCCTGCGAGGCCGAGGCCAGGCTCGTCGTGGAGGCGCTGCAACGCAACCGGGCGATGCCGGCACAGGTCGAGGACGAGGATGGCGGCACGGGGTGGGTGGAAGTCCCGGTTTGAGTCCGTGACGGGAGTTCGCAGCAGGAGGCGGCGACAAGGATCTGGTTTCTGGGTCGAGGGATGACCAACGCGGTATGCGACGGATCGAAGGCAATGACTGAACTGTTCGGGCGCGAAGCTGGAAGCATTCGCCGTCAACCGGCGGAAGGGTTCGCGCGTGCCCGCTACCTGCTCGCAGCCTTGCTGTTCTTCGTATCGATGCTGTTCGTGTCGTCATGGGCCGGCGTATCGGCGCAGACGACGCCGGAACTGCGCATCGGGCTGCACGAGGCGGACACGCACGCCTCCGCGCAGCAGATCGAAAGCTTGTCGGCATTCGCATTCCAGCCCATGGCCGAAGGAGCGCTGGCACTGCACGGCGGGCCGGGCAAGGCGATCTGGCTGCGGCTCGATGCCGACCTGCCGGCCATCAAGGACGACGACGCGCGCTTGACCTTGTGGGTCAATCGCGCTGCCGTCGACCGACTGGTCCTGCATCGCACCGTGGACGGCGCGCAGGCCGCATACCCGCGAGTGGATTTCTTCGTGCCGCGCGACTCCGGCGTCGAGCACGACAGTGGTTATGCCTTCGTGCTTCCGCGCGGCATAAAGGGACCGACGACGATGTATCTCGAAGTCGTCGCGCAGGGCGACCTGAGCCTGTCCGTGCGCATCCGCAGTGAAACCGAGGTGGTCGCCAGCGATCGCGGCGCGGTCATGTTGTTGACCGCCCTGTATACCGGTCTGATCCTGCTGCTGTTGATCGGCGGCGGCATGTACATCGCGTTGCGCGATCGTCTCTACCTCTACTACCTGTTCTACATCGCGGCCCTGCTGGCCTTCCTGCTCGCCCGCAACGGCCAGCTCTACGAACTGCCGGGGATCGGCGACTGGGGGCATTGGCGTGTGTTGGGGTTGTGCGCTCTCGCCAATGCGCTGGCTGCGGCGACGGTGGTGATCGCACGTGGGTTCGCGGGATTGTCGCGATCGGCATCGGGCCTGGACAGGCTGCTCGCATGGTTCCCGGTCGTCCCGGCGATACTCGTGCTGGTCTGCCTGTTCAACAGGCCATCGATCACCGGCGTGCTGCAGGTTGCATCGACGCTGGATCTGCTCGGTGCGATCGTGCTCGCCGCCGTGGCCACGGCGGTGGCTTGGCGCTACAAGCGGCATCTGGCGACGCCGATGCTGCTGATGTGGCTGTTCGTGCTGACGGTCGACTGCATCCGTGCGATGGCCGACTGGGGGCTGAGCGCGAGCGGCGAGTCGGCCCAGTACGTCGACCAGGTGATGGCGGCGTTGAACGCCTTGCTGATGGGTTTTGTGCTGACCGACCGCATCATCGAATTCCGCCTGCAGCGCGATCGCGCGCGCCTGGCGAAGGACCAGGTGGATGCCAGCCTGAAGATGGAGCGCGAGCGCCTGAAGTTCATCGAGGCCCTGCACTCCAACCTGCGCGACGCACCCAGCGGCGACCAGGAATGGCTGGCCTTCCGGCGGCTGCTGGAAGTGGTGCGCGAGCTGGTGCCGCAGCACAGCTCGGCGGTGGCGCTGCATTCCTTCCACGACAACGATCTGCTGCTGTGCGAACCCAATGCGACGCGCGATGCCTATCAGTCGCTGCTGGCCACGCGCGGTGGCGCATTCAAGGGCATCTCGCGCTCGCAGTTGCCGATGCAATTGCGCGTCGACTCGCCGATCCCGGTCGATGGTCAGGCGCCCGATCTGATCCAGTTCGCGGTGCTGCCGCTGCCGTTGACGGCGCCGGCCTGGGGCATGCTGCTGATCGAGCGGCGCGGCTGGCAGGGATTCGAGCGCGAGGAACTGGCGATCGCCTCCGAGCTGGCGCAGAAGGCCACGCGTGCGGTCGAGGACGCGGCCAACGATCGCGTGCTGCGGATCAATGCCGAGTTCGACACGCTCACCGCCGTGTTCAACCGCCGCACGATGGACAACCGGCTGGCGGCGTATTTCAAGGAATCGATCCTGCGCCGCGCCGCGCTGGTGGCGATGTTCGTCGATCTGGACGACCTCAAGGGCATCAACGACACCTTCGGATATTCGGCCGGAGACAAGTGCCTGCGCGCGCTGGCGGACGTGATGAAGGCGCATTGCGGAACGGTCGGCGTCGTCGGTCGCTACAGCGGCGACCAGTTCGTCGTCATCCTTCCCGATTTCAATCCGGATCAGGTGCGCCGCTGGGTCGAGGCCATGCGCGCCGAAGCGACGAGCAAGGACATGGTGTTCGGCACCAAGACGATGCACATGCGCGTGAGCATCGGCGTGGCGAGCCGGCTGGCGGAGGATGCGGACGTACACCAGCTCGTCGAGCGCGCCGACAAGGCGCTGACCAACGCCAGGCGCACGAGCAGCGGTCAGTCGCAGGCAGCGCCGATCCAGAGCGTTGCCGGCGGACGTTCGATGCAATGACCGAGGTGCGATGGAAGGCGGCGATCGGCGTCGACGTGTCCTCGTGAGTCCGCGATCGTGAGTCCGCGTACGTGAGTGCAGGCGTCCACCGCGGCCCGCTGCTGGCGATGATCGCCGGCGCGGCGCTGATCAGCACCACCAGCGTGCTGGTGAAGTTCGCGCACGTGCCGCCGACGGTGTCGGCCTTCTGGCGCATGCTGTTCGGCGGCGCAATGCTGGGGATCGCCCTGGCGGCCATGCGGCAATGGCGGGTCGTGCGCACGAGCGATGTGC
>DATHOV010000377.1:0-3464 GCA_035484515.1 Lysobacteraceae bacterium | reverse complement strand
GGTCGACACGATCAGGTTTCGTAGGTTTCGCGCACCGAATCGCGCAACAGCACCATCATCGTGAACACGCCCAGGACCGTGCCGAGCGGCATGTTCAGGCAATCGAACGCGGCGGCGACGAGCGAGAACGTCCGGTGCTTCCTCCGGCCGATGAAGATGCCCGAAGCCACGTTGACGATTCCGGAGGCGAGGAACCACAACCCGAATACCACATAGAACCACTTGAACATCGCGAAGAACTCGGCCGGCGGTGGCTGGTTCCTTCCATTCCACATCTGGGGGTCGTCCATGAACGCGCGGAACATGGCGAAATTCGCGAGCAGGAAGAGAAGGCCGAGCATGGCCATTCCGGCGGCGACGAAATGGAAGATGCGGAGCAGGCGCAGATGATCGGCATCGATCGCGCGCTGGTCGCGCATCAGCGGAGGAAGCTCAGCCATGGCCGTTCACCCGGAGATATCAAGGGAACCGCTGAACAAGTTCAGAGGTTGCGCGGTGCATGGATGCACCGCCGCGAACAACGACGCAAGTCGTTGATTCGCGAGAGTCGAGTCCGGACATGGGCCGGACTCGACGCGTCTGGACAAGTCCAGGATGGACTTGTCCAGACCATCCCAAACAGGAATGTTCGATCCGCATTCTTTCATGGTCTCGCACCCGGCTCGGACTTGATGACCTGTCCACCCTTCATCACGAAATCCACGTGTTCGAGCAGGCTGATATCGGCGAGCGGATCGCCGTGCACGGCGACCATGTCGGCGTACAGCCCGGGCCGGACCGCACCGACCTGATCGCTGCGGCCAAGCAGTTCCCGGCAAAAGGCCCGGGACGGATGCGCGCATGGAATTCCCCCGATGGGCAAAGGACACGGCAGCCTACACCGGGATGCCCGGGAAGATCGGAGGGTTTGCGCCCGCGCATGGCGATCCGCGCCCGGGACAGCCACAATAGGCGCAACGCCAATGGACGGGGTGGGCGATGGGCCAGGTCAACGAAGCGAAGGTTCCGGACATCGGCAACTACACCGACGTGCCGGTGATCGAACTGCTGGTCGCTGTCGGCGACACGGTGAAGAAGGACCAGGGCCTGGTCACGCTCGAGTCGGACAAGGCGACGATGGAAGTGCCGTCGCCGATGGCCGGGGTGGTCAAGGAGATCAAGGTCAAGGTCGGCGACTCGCTGTCTGAAGGCAAAGTGGTGGCGCTGATCGAGTCGTCCGACGCGGCGGCGTCTGTCCCGGCGCCGGCTGCTCCCAAGCCCGCCGAAACGGCGGCGCCGAAACCTGCCCAGCCAGCGACGACTCCGCCACCCGCAGCCGCCGCGCCTCCCGCGGCTTCGATCGACATTCCGCGCGATGCCAACCTCGATCCCGAGATCGCCGCGCCGAGCACGCCTCCGGTGGTGTTCGACGCCTCCGCCGTCGCGCCCGCGAAGGTTCCGCATGCATCGCCCGCGGTGCGCGTGTTCGCGCGCGAACTCGGCGTGGATCTGGCAAGGGTGAAGGGCAGCACGCGCGGCGGAAGGATTTCGAAAGAAGACGTGCAGGCTTTCGTGAAGGCTGCGATGCAGGCTCCGGCAACGGCCGCTCCGGCAGCGGGCGGTGGCGGGTTGAACCTGATCCCGTGGCCGAAGGTCGACTTCGCGAAGTTCGGCGCGATCGAGAGCCAGCCGCTGTCGCGCATCAAGAAGCTCTCCGGCGCGAACCTCGCGCGCAACTGGGCGATGATCCCCCACGTCACCCAGAACGACGACGCCGACATCACCGAGATGGAGGCGTTCCGCAAGAAGCTCGGCGAAAGCCACAAGGACGTCAAGGTCACGCCACTGGTGTTCCTGATCAAGGCTGCGGTCGCTGCGCTGCGCCAGTACCCGACGTTCAACGCCTCGCTCGAGGGCGACAATCTGATCCTCAAGAAGTACTTCCACATCGGCATCGCCGTGGATACGCCCGACGGCCTGGTCGTGCCGGTGATCCGCGACGCCGACCGCAAGGGCATCCTGGAACTCTCGCACGAACTGGCCGCGATCTCGAAGAAGGCGCGCGACGGCAAACTCGGCCCCGCCGACATGTCCGGCGGCTGTTTCTCGATTTCCTCGCTCGGCGGCATCGGCGGTACCGGGTTCACGCCGATCATCAACGCGCCCGAGGTGGCGATCCTCGGCGTGTCGCGCAGCGCGACCAGGCCGTTCTGGAACGGCAGCGCCTTCGTCCCCCGGCTGTCGCTGCCGTTGTCGTTGAGCTACGACCATCGCGTGATCGATGGCGCCGCCGCGGCGCGCTTCACTGCCTATCTTGCGCAGGTGCTCGGCGATTTGCGGCTGCTGCTGCTCTGACGGGATACCGGAAGCGCCTCCGCCGCATGAAAACCATGTCCCCGGATTTGCCGCCGGGGCAGGGAACTTCGAGACCAGCGCCCTGTCTGACCCCTTGCTGCCGGAATGACGGAAATTTTACGCGCCCCGTAACAATCGCCCTGTAACATTCGCAGTTCCGCCCAACCATTACCCCCGGAGTTACCCGAATGCGTCGTACCCTTGCAATCGCGCTGGCCTGCATGGCCGCCACCCCGCTGGCGTTCGCTCAGGCGCCGGCTTCGCCCGCCAGGATGCAGCTGGCGATGAAGATGTACGACATCACCGGAGCCGGGAATGTCTTCCAGCTCATCGAGAACGAGGCGATGGGCAACATCATGGGCAGCATCGGCCAGAGCCTTGGCGACAAGGCTTCCTGCCCGGCACTGCAGCCGGAGGCGCAGTCCTTCAAGACCAAGATGGATTCGATGTTCAGCACCATGAGCGACGCCCAGTTCCGTCAGGACGCGGCCAAGATCTATGCCGACAGTTTCACCGACGACGAAATGCGCCAGATCATCGCCTTCCAGCAGTCGCCGGTCGGTCAGAAGTACCAGCACATGCAGCCGCAGGTGGTCAACCGGATCGGCACCCTAGCCATGACCAAGGCGAAGGTGCACGACGCCGAAATCCGCTCCGCGGCCCAGGCTCTTTCGACGAACGTGCAGAAGATCGCCGCGACCTGCCCGTCGGCTCCGCCGACCGCAGGACAGCCGCCGAAGAAGTAAACATGTCCTTGCTGGAATGACGCGATGCCGGGCTTGCCCCGGCATCGCTGTTTCTGTACCACGCGAATCTGTACCACGCGAATCTGTGCCCACGCGAATCTGCGCCATGCGCATGGCGTCGGGCGTTTGGCTTCGGACGGGAACGCGGCGACAATGCCGCGACGAACGATCCCGGCGAGGTGCGCGATGGGCCAGATGCATGAAGCGAAGGTTCCGGACATCGGCAACTACACCGACGTGCCGGTGATCGAGAGCAGCGCCACCGCTGCAGTGACGAATCCTGCGCCGGCAGCGGCGGCCCCACCGGCAAGCGCCCGCGCACCCGCGGCCAGCGCCCCCGCCGCATCCGCGCGCGCCGCTGCGCCGCCGCCGGCCGCAGCGCCC
>DATHOV010000376.1:0-3691 GCA_035484515.1 Lysobacteraceae bacterium | reverse complement strand
ATCAGCCTGCGCGCATCGACCACCACCAGATCCGCCTTCGACTCGCTGCCCCACGACCAGCTGTCGCGCAACTCGGCTTTCGCGACGCGCAGCAACAGGCGCATATGCGCCATGTCCTCCTCGCTGGTTCCGATGCACTGGATGATTCGTTGGTTGGCCATGGGTATTCGATAGGAACAGGACTTCCACCGCGCAGCGGATCGATGATACGCATCACGGGCGATCCCCGACCGTGGATATTAAGGCAGGTCGTGCCCTGTCCGACACCCGCAGGCAATCCGGGCGTCCCGGACGCGTGACGATGGCGACCTACGGATCGGGGCGCTGGGTGCGTTCGCGACGCGTCCATTCGACGTAGCCTATCGCCTCGTAGGCATTGACCACGTCGAACACTTCCGCGAGGGACACCTCGCTGACGCGCGCGATTTCGTGCAGGCGTTGCGAGACGAGCATGTTCGCGCCGACGCGGAACGCGCGCGGATAGTCCTGCGCGAGCTCCAGCCAGCGTTTCAGCCGGTAGTTGCCGGCCGGATCGAGATGCTGGGACAGGTAGCCGTTGGAATGGATGAAGCGATCCATCCAGACCAGACGCAGGTAAGGTCGCGCAGGTACCCGCAGACGCAAGGCTACCAATTCGGAACTGACCAGCCTTTCCCAGTCGCCAAGACGCAGCGGCTGGTTGAGATACGCAGCCAGCGCGGGCAGCCGGCCTTCGGCATGGAAGACCTGCTCCTTCGGATCGAGCACCAGCGGCGGTGCGCCGGGCAGCGTAATCCGCGCGGGCCCTCCGAGCAGGCCGGCCTGGAGGTAGTCGTGCAACGGGTGCGTCTCGTTTTCGCCGTCGAGGGCGCCCAGATCGTGCCGGAACGAAGGATCGATGCTCATCTCGTCCAGGCCTTCCCGCAAGAAAGGATTGCCGTATGCATCCGCGCGCGACTCGCTGCGTACGGTCGCATCGCGGACGAACTCGACGCTGGTGTCGATCTCCAGCTTCTCCGGCATCAGGAACTGCGGCTTCTCGGCGAGCGGATCGCGATGGAACAGGGACTCGAAGGCATCGTGCTCGCGTTCGAATTCGCTGCGGCGGAGCGAGAAGTCGACCGAAGGCACCGTGTCCTCGTCGTCCGATTCGCCGAGGTCCATGTCGAAGAAATCGTCGCCCTGGGTCAGGATCGGCAATGGCTCGATGCCGCCCTCGCCGATGCCATTCAACAGCGCCACGAAGTCATCGCGGCGCAGGGGTTTGCGCAAATGGCGGCCGTCGGGGGCCGGCGCGTCCGCTTCGACGATCTGGGCGCAGGCGACACCACGTTGCTGGGTGCGCCGCAACGCATCGTCGCCGATCAGGGTACGCGTGTCGACGATCACCAGGTCGGCCTTGCTATCCGGCCCCCAGCGCCAGAGATCGCGCAGGTGGATCCTCGCGGTGCGCAGCAGCAGGCGCAGATGGGCGATGTCCTCGTCGCTCGCGCCGATGCAATCGATGATTCTCGTCGTGGCCATGATCTTGCTGCTGCCGCACGCCATCCACAGGGCAACTAGAATAATCGACGTGGCGCGTTGCATCCATGACAACGCGCGTCGCCAGGGAAGACACTATGCGCAAGCGTTACGACCGCCGCTATTTCGACCGCTGGTACCGGAACGGCGACGCGGCTGCCGGGCGAACGGCACTGCTCCGGCGCAAGGCCGCGCTGGCGGTGGCGATGGCCGAATACCACCTCGGCCACCCGCTGCGCAGCGTGCTCGACGTGGGTTGCGGCGAAGGCGCATGGCGTGCGCCGCTGCTGAAGCTGCGTCCGAAGCTCGAGTACCTCGGCGTGGACGCCAGCGAATACGCGGTCGCCCGCTATGGCGCAAGGCGCAACCTGCGCTTCGCGCGATTCGCGCAACTCGAGCAATTGCGCTTCGGTCCTCCGGTCGACCTCCTGGTCTGCTCGGACGTGCTGCATTACGTCCGCGCCGGGGAATTGCGCCGCGGCCTGTCCGGATTCGCGGAACTGTGCGGCGGCGTGGCCTGGATCGAGGTGTTTTGCCGCGGGGACGCCATCGAGGGCGATCGGCTCGGTTTCGTGCGGCGCAGCGCCGCTCACTACCGCCGCGCGTTCGCCGACGCCGGCTTCACCGCCTGCGGATCGAACGGGTATCTGTCGCCTGCGCTGGCGCGCGATGCGGTGGCGCTGGAACTGATCGCGCCGCACGCGTGCCACGCCGATTGATGCCGCACGGCTGCACGGCAAACGGTGCATTGTGCGACTGCCCGGCGCGATCGGCAAACCTGACGCGCCATCACACAATCGCGCCCGAGCTGGCGTAGTCTTGAAGTCGGATCCCCCCGTGGAGCCGTGCCATGCCCACCGTCCGTTTCCGCATCACCGCCAGCGAAGACGATACGCAAGACGTGATCCATCACGTCGAAAACGTCGACGAGGACATCGAACGCGTCGAGGAAGTCAACGAGGTGATGAACCACTCGGACTGGGGCGGTTCGAGTTCGGCCGGCCTTTCCGACGACCGCGGCCCGGGCTTCCACTGCGTGGAGGTCGAGGCGCCGAACGACGACATCGCCGAACTGGTGCGCGTCGCCGCCGAGGAACGCGCTTACCGCCTGGGTGCCGTGATCGAATTCGTCGACCGCTTCTGAACCGCCGCTTTCTGCGCCACAATCGCTCCGTCCCTCGACCCGCCGGAGCGCTCATGCGCCGCACCCGTCTCGCCCTCGCCTTGCTGCTATGCGCGTGCGCATTGCAGGCCAGCCTCGCAGCGGATCCGACGACGCCCGCTCCCAAGGTCAAGTCTGCGCAGGAAATCCTCGATGCCGGGCCCGCTTCGGCATGGCGCGATCTCGATCCGGACAACACGCTGTACCTCGAGCTCGCCACCGGCCGCGTGGTCATCGAGCTCGCGCCGCAGTTCGCGCCGCAGCATGTCGCCAACATCCGCACGCTCGCGCACGCGCACTGGTTCGACGGCCTGTCGATCAACCGTTCGCAGGACAATTTCGTCGTGCAATGGGGCGACCCGAACGCGGGCGAGAAGAATGCGCGGCCGCTCGCGCCGGCGAAGGAGCATCTTCCCGCGGAGTTCAGCACGGACGCGCACGGTCTCGGCTTCCACCAACTGAAGGACAGTGATGGGTATGCGCCGGAGGTTGGCTTCGTCGACGGGTTTCCCTCGGGTCGCGATCCGAAGACCGGACAGGCATGGCTGGCGCATTGCTACGGCGTACTCGGCGCAGGCCGCGACATGGCCCCCGACAGCAGCACCGGCGCCGAACTCTACGTCGTCACCGGACAGTCGCCGCGCCAGCTCGACCTCAACATCACCACCGTCGGCCGCGTCGTGCAGGGCATGGAACTGCTCTCGGTGCTTCCGCGCGGCACCGGTCCGCTGGGTTTCTACGAGAAACCCGAGCAACGCGTGCCGATCAAGTCGATCCGCCTCGCCTCCGACGTTCCGGTAGCCGAGCGCACGCCGCTGCAGGTGATCCGCACCGACACGCCGACGTGGGACGCGGCGGTCGAAGCGCGCCGCAACCGTCGCGATGAGTGGTACAAACGCCCGGCTGGCCACATCGACCTGTGCAACGTGCCGATTGCCGTGCGCACGCCGCCCGCAGCGCCCGCTGCGACCTCGCACTGAGCCGGCGCATGCGCGCGAAGCATCCACGCAGGCAACCGCGTGGCCGTTT
>DATHOV010000375.1:0-2742 GCA_035484515.1 Lysobacteraceae bacterium | reverse complement strand
GAGCCGATAGTACAGATCCTCGCGGAACCGACCGGCGCCGATCTCAGACTGCAGGTCTTTGTTGGTGGTCGACAACACGCGCACATCCACCTTCACGCGAGCGGAACCGCCCAGACGCTCGAACGTCGAATCCTGCAGCGCGCGCACGATCTTGCCCTGCGTCTCCAGCGGCATGTCGGAGACCTCGTCCAGCAGCAGAGTCCCGCCATGCGCTCGCTCCAGTACGCCGGCGCGACGTGGATGCGCGATCGGATCACTGCCTGCCTCGAGGCCGAACAGTTCTTCCTCGAACCGTGACGGGTTAAGCGTCGCGCAATTCAGCACAACAAAAGGGCCGTCCGCCCGGCGGGATCGGGCATGGATCATCCGTGCGACCACTTCCTTGCCGGAGCCGGCGGGGCCACTGATCAGCACGCGCGAACCGGTCGGCGCCACGCGCTCAACGCCGGCCCGCAAGCCACCTATTGCCGGACTGTCTCCAGTCAACCCGGCCTCCGGCCCGGCACGCAGGCGCAACTCCGCGTTTTCGCGGGCCAGTGCTGCCGCTTCCAGGGCACGCAGCACCACCAGCAAGAGGCGATCCGCCTTGAACGGCTTTTCGATGAAGTCGTAGGCGCCTTGCTGGATTGCCGCGACTGCAGTTTCGATCGTGCCATGGCCGGAAATCATGACCACCGGCACGTGCGGTTCCTCGCTGTGGAACGCCTCCAACAGTCCAAGACCGTCCAGGCGCGACCCCTGCAGCCACACGTCCAGGATCACCAGCGAAGGCCGCCGCACACGGAACGCTGCGATCGCTGCGTCGGAGTCGCCGGCACCGCGCGTTTCGTACCCTTCGTCGCGCAGGATGCCGTCGATCAGCAGACGGATGTCGGGTTCGTCATCGACGATCAGGATATCAAACGCCATCCGACACCTTCACAGGCAGAACAAGTACGGCCACCGCTCCAGGACCATCGGGCTTGTCATCCAAGGTCAGCCGACCTCCATGGTCTTCCATGATCTTCTTGACGATGGCGAGGCCGAGCCCGGTGCCCTTCGGTTTGTGTGTTACATAGGGTTCCGTCAACCGCGCACGATCTTCCTGCGGGAGTCCGATGCCATCGTCGGTCACGATGATGCGAACATCGCCTTCGCCTAGCTGCACAGACAGCCCGATCGATCCGACGCTCTGATCCGTCCTGGTCTCGCGCATCGCAACAGCATCGGCGGCATTTTGCAGCAGATTGGTCAATGCCTGCCGTACCAGCCTGCGATCACAAGGTACCACCGGTCCTTGCTCCGGAATGTCGGTGTGCCAGGCGATCTGCGGCCGTGCGGTTTTCTGCAGCATCAGCGCCTCGCGCGCGACCTGACCAATATCTTCCGGCTTGATGACCGGTTGCGGCATGCGCGCGAAGGCAGAGAACTCGTCCACCATGCGGCCGATATCGCCGACATGTCGGATGATGGTATCGGCGCATTGGGAGAACGTATCAGGGTCAGACGTGATCTCGCGAGCAAATCGGCGCTTCAGGCGTTCGGCGGAAAGCTGGATCGGGGTCAGTGGGTTCTTGATCTCGTGCGCGATCCGCCGCGCCACATCCGCCCAGGCCGCTTTGCGCTGGGCAGATTGCAGTTCGGTGATGTCGTCGAACGTGACCACGAAGCCGTCCGTGCGCCCACCGGACAGGTCGGCGCCGATGCGGACCAGCAGTGTGCGGCGACGTGTTTGTGGTCCGATCTGGATTTCCGCAGTACGCGCACGTTCCGGCGAGGCCGCCGCCTCATGCAGAAGGTCAGCGAATTCCGGTACCACGTCAGAGAGTTCGCGGCCGATTGCCGAGAGAAGATCAATACCGAGCAGTTCGTCCGCTGCGCGATTCGGCAATTCGACGCGACCTGACGCATCGAGACCGATCACTCCAGCAGAAACGCCCGACAGTACCGTTTCAGTGAACCGTCTCCGCTCATCGATCTGGCTGTAGGCGTCCATCAGTTCGCCACGCTGGGCTGCAAGCTGCCCCGTCATGCGATTGAACGCACGCGACAGGCCGGCAACCTCGTCACCCGTCTGCGCCTCGGCGACACGAACGTTCAGGTCGCCACCGCGCACCCGTTCGGCCGCATGGATCAAACGCCCGATCGGTCGCGCAATCTGATTGGCGAGCACCAGACCGATTGCCACCGCAGCGAGCAGCACCAGCAGGGCCACGATGGCGAAAATCCAGGCGAAGGCGATCTGCAGCCATGACCGATTCTCGTCGAGCCGCTGGTACTCGGCCACCGCCTGTTCGGTGCGCGTCATGTGCTCGAGAATCTGCGGATCGACCGGTCGGCCGATCATCAGCATCAGCGGCGGTGTGGATTCCAGCTTGACCACGGCGCGCACGCGTGTGCCATCGCCTGCGGCCAGCACCGCCACCTCCCCGCTCTGCGCCTGGGCCGTGACGCTGGCGGGCGGGGGCTCCACGCCCAGACCCGCGAACAGGCCGGCTGCGGCCAGGACCTGGCCGCTCAGCGGATCGTAGATCACCGCCTCGGTCAGGCCGCGCAACGTGGTCTGCGCGCCAAGCACCTCGACGAACACTGACGGGTCCGCGGACAGGAACTGCCCGGCGCGCGTCAGGTCGTTCGCCATCTCCAGCGCAACGGCGCGGATATTGTCCCGGTGTTCCTCGAGGTAGCCACGCGATACCTGCAGCGATTCGTTCACTGCCTGGCGGACCGGGTCGTTGAACCAGGACTGGATGCCGAAATGGA
>DATHOV010000374.1:0-2548 GCA_035484515.1 Lysobacteraceae bacterium | reverse complement strand
GCTACCGAAGCGATCTTCGCGGCGATTGCCGCTGTGGTGCGGGCAGGTGAGGAAGTGATCGTGTTCGATCCGGCCTACGACTGCTACGAGCCGGCGATCGAGCTGCAGGGCGCGCGTGCGGTGCATATCCCGTTGACCGTGCCGGCGTTCTCGATCGACTGGCAACGCGTGCGCGACGCCGTGACGCCGAAGACGCGGATGATCCTGATCAACAGCCCGCACAATCCGTCTGGTGCGGTGCTCTCGGCAGCCGACCTCGAAGAGCTGGCGGCGATCGTGCGTGACACGAAAATCGTGGTGTTGTCCGACGAGGTGTACGAACACATCGTCTACGACGGCGCGCGCCACGAATCGGTGCTGCGCTACCCGGAACTCGCCGAACGCAGCTTCGTGGTGTCGAGCTTCGGCAAGACCTATCACTGCACCGGCTGGAAGGTCGGCTACTGCATCGCGCCGCCCGCGCTGAGCGCCGAGTTCCGCAAGGTGCACCAGTACAACACCTTCTGCACCTTCGCTCCGGCGCAGTGGGCGTTGATCGAGATGCTCGTGCAGCATCCCGAGCACCACGAGGAACTGGGCGCGTTCTACCAGCCCAAGCGCGACCACTTCCGCGAGCTGCTCAAGCGCACGAAGTTCGAGGCGCTGCCGGTGCCGGGCGGGTATTTCCAGCTCGTCGACTATTCCGCCGTCAGCGACCTTGCGGACGCGGAGTTCGCGCGCTGGCTCACGCTCGAGCACGGGGTCACCGGCATCCCGCTGTCGCCGTTCTACGAGACGCCGCCGCAGGGCCAGCGTTTGATCCGGTTCTGCTTCGCGAAGAGCGAGGCGACGCTGGAGGCGGCGATCGCGCGGCTGGAGAAGATCGCATGAAAGACCTTCGCGTATCCCTCGTCCAGGGCGCGACACGCTGGCACGATCCAGCAGGCAACCGCGACTACTACGGCGAGCTGATCGAACCACTGCGCGGACACACCGACCTGATCGTGTTGCCCGAGACGTTCACCAGCGGCTTCTCGAACGAAGCCATCCACAACGCCGAGACGATGGAAGGTCCGACCGTCGCCTGGATCCGCGAGCAGTCGAAGGCCGCGAAGGCCGCGATCACCGGCAGCGTTCAGTTGCGCGCCGGCGAAGGCGCGGCTTCCTCCAAAGTCCATAACCGCCTGCTGTTCGCGACGCCCGATGGCAACATCGTCCATTACGACAAACGCCACCTGTTCCGTTATGCCGGCGAGCACGAGCGTTACGCTGCCGGCCGCGCGCGTCGCACGATCGAATGGCGCGGCTGGCGCATCTGTCCGCTGGTCTGCTACGACCTGCGCTTCCCGGTGTTCTCGCGCAACCGCTACAGCGTCGAACGCGAGGATGCGCTCGACTACGACCTGCTCATCTATGTCGCCAACTGGCCCGCCGCGCGCGCTTACCCGTGGCGCACGCTGTTGCGCGCGCGCGCGATCGAGAATCTTTGCTACGTCGCTGCGGTCAATCGCGTCGGCACCGACGGCAATGGACTCGACTACGCGGGCGACAGCTCGGTGATCGATTTCCTCGGCCAGCCGACCAGCGAATGCGGCGACGAAGAAGTGGTTTCCACGACGACCCTGCTTGCTTCCGAACTCGCCGCGCACCGCAAGCGCTTCCCGGCGATGCTGGATGGAGATCGGTTCGTACTTGACGGATTGGACTGAGATCGTCTGTCGGCGACCGACGCTCTATCCCTTCGGAGTTTCCGGCTCCAGGCATTCGTTGTCTTTTCCCCCGCCCAGATCGATCAGCCCCAACTCGGTCGCTGGCGGTGCGATCGATGCGAGCACCGCAACCGCGACACCGCGCAGGCCGATGGCCTTGTAGTCGGGACGGACGAGTGGATGGCTCAGGCTGCCGTCCATGTGCAGCGGCGATCGCAGGCTCAGCAGGCTCTTTCCCTTCGACTTGACGCGCAGCACGACGTCGAGTTGCTCGTCGCGCATGTCGATGTCGCCCGTCCCGAAGATCACGGTGTCGGCGCTGTCGAACACCAGCGTCCTGGCCTTCCAGACCCCTTCCTTCGCGACGAAATCACCGACCACACAACGGATCGCGATGTCGTGGTCGCCGCCGATCTTGAGCTTGATGATGCGCGCAATGTTGAGCGCTGCGTAGGCCATCAGCATGTCGCTGATCTTGCCGCCGCCCATTCCGGCGCTGACCCGGCCGTTCGAAGTCGCAAGCATCCTGGCTACGGAATTGCCGGTGCCGTGCAGGTCGAGGTCGACGCCTATCCTGCCTGCGCTGCGCTGGATGGCGGCAGCATTCGGCACCAGTTGGGCGAAATCGACCTTGCGCGCCTTGATCTTCGCCGAGGTGGCGATCACGGGACGGGATGCGTCGAGCACGAATGCCGAGCTGACCTTGCCCCCGGCCGCGTCGAAGTCGAACGGATCCAGATGCACGACGCCGTTGTCGATCGTCATGCGCGCGAGCAGCCCGTCGAGCGGAACCGGCGTGCCGACGACGCGACGCGCGCGCAGTTCCACGGCCGCATCCATGCCGCGCAGTCGCTCGAGGT
>DATHOV010000373.1:0-3311 GCA_035484515.1 Lysobacteraceae bacterium | reverse complement strand
TACACGCGGGACGTGTACTGACATGAGCACTCATTCCGTCGAGTCCATCAAGCGCGACAGCGCACGCCTGCGCGGCACACTGCTGGAGAGCCTCGCCGACCCCGTCACCGGCGCACTACGCGAGGACGACCAGGTACTGATCAAGTACCACGGCAGCTACCAGCAGGACGACCGCGACATCCGCGACGAGCGCCGCGTGCAGAAGCTCGAACCCGCGTATGCGTTCATGATCCGCACGCGCACGCCTGGCGGCGTCCTCACCCCCGCGCAATGGCTTGCGCTCGATGCCATCGCAACCACCTACGCCGAACGCGGCCTGCGCATCACCACGCGCCAGACGATCCAGTTCCACGGCGTGATCAAGCGCGAGCTCAAGGCGACGATGCAGGCGATCAACGCGACCCTGATCGACACGCTCGCGGCCTGCGGCGACGTCAATCGCAACGTCGCGGTCGCGGCCAATCCGCTCGAATCGCAATTGCATGCGACGGTGTATGCGCAGGCGGCGGCGTTGTCCGAGCGCCTGCTGCCGAATACGCGCGCCTACCACGAGATCTGGCTCGACGACGTGCGCGTCGCCGGCAGCGGCGAGGAAGACGAGCCGGTCTACGGCGCGTCCTACCTGCCGCGCAAGTTCAAGATCGGCTTCGCGATCCCGCCGGTCAACGACATCGACGTGTTCGCGCAGGACCTGGGCTTCATCGCGATCGTCGAGAACGGCGAACTCGTCGGCTACAACGTCAGCGCAGGCGGCGGGATGGGCGCGACGCACGGCGATCCGGAGACGTATCCGCGGCTCGGCGACGTGCTCGGCTTCGTCACGCCCGATCGCGTCGCCGATGTCGCCACCGCGGTGATCACCGCACAGCGCGACTTCGGCAACCGCGACGTGCGCAAGCGCGCGCGCCTGAAATACACGATCGACGATCGCGGGCTGGAATGGTTCAGGGCCGAAGTCGAGCGGCGCGCGGGCACCGCGTTCGCGCCTGCGTGCGCATTCGGCTTCGGGCACAACGGCGACCGTTTCGGCTGGGTCGCTGGCGAGGAAGGTCGCTGGCACCTGACCCTGCGCATTCCCTCGGGACGCATCCAGGATCGCGATGGCGCGAGCAAGCAGAGCGGAGTCCGCGAGATCGCGAAGACGCTTGCGGATCGGGCTGCCGCAGGTTCGGCCCGCGGCCACTTCCGGCTCACGCCGAACCAGAACCTCGTGATCGCCAATGTCGCGCACGGCGAGCGCGCGGCCATCGATGCGCTGGTCGCAGCGCACGGCCTCGACGTGTATCGCCACGCGAGTCCGGTTCGCCTGAACGCGCTCGCCTGCGTTGCGCTGCCGACCTGCGGCCTCGCGATGGCCGAGGCCGAACGCTACCTGCCGTCGTTCGTCGAGAAGGTGGAGGCTTCGCTCGCCAAGCACGGCTTGCACGATGCGCCGCTCAACTTGCGGATCAGCGGCTGCCCGAACGGCTGCTCGCGACCGTACCTCGGCGAAATCGCGCTCGTCGGCAAGGCGCCAGGTCGCTACAACCTGATGCTCGGTGCGGACCACCGCGGGCAGCGTCTGAACGTGCTGTACCGCGAGAACATCGCCGAGTCCGGAATCCTCGCGGCGCTCGATCCGCTGTTCGCACGCTATGCGACCGAGCGCGAAGGCGACGAGCGTTTCGGCGATTTCCTCGTGCGTGCGCAAGTCGTGGCGCCTTCCAGTGGGCGCTGCAGGTCCCTGCAACTCGAGGTGCTGCCATGAACGCCCTGCCCGACCTCGTCGCCGACGCCGAATCGCCGCGCGCACTGGCCGAAATCAACCACTGGCTCGCGGACCGCAGAGCCGAACAGCGTGTCGCGTGGGCGCTGGAGACGCTCGCGGGCGTGCACGCCTTGTCGTCGAGCTTCGGCGCGCAGGCCGCGGTGTCGCTGCATCTGGTCACGCAACAGGCGTCACGGACGCCGGTGATACTGATCGACACCGGCCACCTGTTCCCGGAAACCCATCGCTTCGCGGACGAACTGCGCGAACGCCTCGACCTGGACCTGAAGATCTATCGCCCGCACGCCGGCGACGCATGGCCCGCGACGCTCGTGCAGCGGCTGCGCGAACGCGGCACCGAGGGCATCGCGCACTACAACCGCATCCACAAGATCGAACCGATGCAGCGCGCGTTGCGCGAGCTGGGAGCGAGCACCTGGATCGCCGGCCTGCGCCGCAGCCAGTCCTCGACGCGCGCCGCCATCAACTTTCTCGAATTGCGCGACGGCCGCTGGAAACTGCATCCACTCGCCGACTGGACCGACCGCGACATCGGCCTCTACCTCACGCGTCACGACCTGCCCTATCACCCGCTATGGCACCAGGGGTATGTCTCGATCGGCGATGTGCACACCACGCGGCGTTGGGAGCCGGGCATGCGCGAGGAGGATGCGCGCTTCTTCGGACTCGGGCGCGAGTGTGGTTTGCACTTCGACGACGAGACGGAGCGTGCCGCTTGATCGCCTTGGCTCGAAACTTACTCGGTTGGCGACCAAACCGCTAAGACAGGATCAGGAGCATTTCGTGTTAAAGCGCGGAAGCAGCAAGGTCAGGATCAAGAGCGTTTCGCGCTGACGCGCGAGTTACTTTCCGCCAAGGCAGAAAGTAACCAAAGACCACTGCGCCGGAGAGGGGCCGGCGCAAATGGTTTTGGTTACTTTTGCCGAAACAAAAGTGACTCGCGCGTCAGCGCGAAACGCTCTTGATCTTATATATTGATCTTTGATCTTTGATCTTTGATCTTTGATCTTGATCTTAGCTCTCGCCCTTGCTCCTGATCACGCCGCCCAATCGCCAACGCCGCAGGCAACTCCACCAACAGGAAACGAAAGCTAAACCGAGACCGCCCGGCCCAACTCCGCCCACGCCGGCGGCGCCGGCCAGTCGGCCTCGGCATTGCCTTCGAGCACGCGCCGCAGGTCGCGACGGTCGAGCTGTGGGGCAAGGGTCTTGAGGAGTTCCAGAGCGTAGTCGCGCAGCACGCGCTCGCGCGGCAGCACCGCCCAGGCGATGCACTCGGGCAGCGAAGGCGCCGGCAGCGCGACGAGGTCGGAGTCCTCACGCGCATCCACGGCCATCTCGGCCAGCACACCGACGCCGAGCCCGGCGCGCACGTAGGTCTTGATGAGATCGGCATCGCGTGCGGTCATCGCGAAACGCGCCTGCAGGCCTTCCGCGGTGAAGGCCTGACGCAGCGACGAATCCGCGCGCGTCGAGGACTCGTAGCTGACCAGCGGCTCGACCGCGAGTTCGGCCAGCGTCGGCGCACGCGCCAGCTTCGCGA
>DATHOV010000372.1:0-3478 GCA_035484515.1 Lysobacteraceae bacterium | reverse complement strand
CGACCTGCCGAAGGTCGAGGCCTTGCTGGATCGGGTCGTCGCCCTCGATCCGAAGTACGACCAGGGACAGGCCTGGATGTATCTGGGCGTGCTCAATTCGCTGCGCCCGGAATCCGTCGGCGGAAAACCCGAACTCGGGCGCAGCGATTTCGAGAAGGCGATCGCGATCTCGGGCGGGCGGAACCTGTACGCGAAGACGCTGGAAGCCCAGTTCTATGCGCGCCTGGTGTTCAACAAGGATTTGCACGACAAGCTGCTGAACGAAGTGCTTGCGGCAGATGCCGATGCTCCGGGGCTGACCCTGGTCAACACGCTGGCCAAGGAACGCGCGAAGCAGCTTCTTGCCAGCGGCAAGGATTATTTCTGAGGATGAGGACGATGATGAAACCACTGCTTTCGTCGCTGTGCGCCCTGCTGCTCGCGACGCTTTCCACGATGGCTCCGGTCCGTGCGGAACAGACCATCAAGATCGCCACCGTGGCGCCCGAGGGCTCGGCGTGGATGCGCGAATTGCGTGCAGCCGGAGCCGAAGTCCAGACCGGCACCCAGGGCAGGGTGCTGGTGAAGTTCTATCCTGGCGGGGTGATGGGCAGCGACCTGGACGTGATGCGCGATATCAGGCTCGGCCAGTTGCAGGGCGGCATGCTGACCTCGAGCGCGCTTGCCAACATCTATCCGGATGCGCCGATCTACAGCCTGCCGTTCCTGTTCGACAGCTGGGCGCAAGTGGACAAGGTGCGCCCGCAGATCGATCCGCTGCTGGCGAAGGGATTCGATGCCCACGGGATGCACATGCTCGCCGCGTCGAGCATCGGCTTTGCCTACATCATGGGCACCAGGCCGTTGCACAGCCGCGCCGACATGGATCGCGCGAAGCTGTGGATCCCGCAGAACGACGTCATCGCCGAGCGCACCTTCAAGATGGCGGGCATCAGCACGATCCCGCTGCCGCTCGGCGATGTGTTCACGAGCCTGCAGACCGGCCTGGTCGACACGGTCGCCAACACGCCCTCGGGCGCCGTGGCCCTGCAGTGGCACGGCAAGGTGCGCAGCATGATCGACCTGCCGCTGACCTTCGTCGTCGGTTACGTGGTGCTGGACGGCAAGGCCTGGCATGAGCTGTCTCCTGCCGACCAGGCGGTGGTGGGCAAGGCATTCGCCGCAGCCGCTGCACGGATGGACGCAGGCATCAGGCACGACGATGCCGCGGCGCTGGATGCGATGAAGAAGCAGGGTCTGGTGCTGACCACGCTCGATCCGGCCGAAGCCGCGCGCTGGCGCGACATCGGTGCGAAAGTCACCCAGCAGATGGTCGCGGACAAACTGATTTCGGCGGACATGCTCGCCGCCGTGCACAAGGCGATGGCCGGAGCGCACTGAGTGCCGGGTCGCCTGCTGCGCGGATTGCATCGTGCCGAGGACGTGCTTCTTGCGCTGCTGGTGAGCGCGCTGCTGCTGCTGTCGCTGGTCCAGATCGGACTGCGGATGTTCCTTCACACGGGCCTGGACTGGGCCGAACCGATCAGTCGCGTGGGCGTGCTCTGGCTGGCCCTGCTCGGCGCGCTGGGCGCGGCGCGCGCGCACCGGCATATCGCGATCGATGCGCTGCCCAAGATCCTGCCGCCCATCTGGCGGCGCGTCTGCTGGGGCATTTCGCAAATGGCCACGGCATCGATCTGCGGCGCCATGGCCTGGTACAGCTTCGGCATGGTGCAGATGGAGCGCGAAGCGCCGTCCGTCTTCGTCCAGGGCGTGCCGAGCTGGTGGCCGATGCTGATCCTCCCGTTCGGCTTCGGCCTGATGAGCCTGCGGTTTGCGGTCGCGGCTTTCGGACAGCCTCCTGAGCCCGGTGCCGCGTGATCGTCGGCCTGATCGTCATCCTGCTGTTTGCGGCGCTCGGCACGCCGCTGTTCGCGGTCATCTGCGCGATCGCGCTGCTCGGCTTCCACCTGGCGGGCATCGATCTGATCGGCGTCGCGGTCGAATACTACCGGCTCGGCGACAAGCCCGGCCTGATCGCGATCCCGTTGTTCACGCTCGCAGGCTACCTGCTGGGCGAAAGCGGAACGCCGCAGCGGCTGGTGCGGCTGTCGATGGCTTTGCTGGGCTGGTTGCCAGGCGGGCTGGCGATCGTCGCGATCATCGCCTGCGCCTTCTTCACCGCGTTCACCGGCGCATCCGGCATGACCATCGTCGCCATCGGCGCCTTCCTGTATCCGGCGCTGTGCAAGGCCGGCTATCCCGAGAAGTACAGCCTGGGTCTGGTGACGTCGTCGGGCAGCCTGGGCCTGCTGTTCGCGCCGTCGCTGCCCCTGATCCTCTACGGCTTCGTCGCCGGTCAGTTGAACACGACGCCGCCGGTGACGATGAAGGACCTGTTCCTCGCCGGCCTGCTGCCAGGCGGCCTGATGGTGCTGATGCTCTCGCTGCACGCGATGTGGGTGGGTCGGCAGATTCCGCGTGCCGCAAACCGCTTCGACGCCGGCGAGCTGTGGGCGGCCATCAAGGACGCCAAGTGGGAGCTGCCGCTGCCGCTGATCGTGCTGGGCGGCATCTATTCGGGAGAGTTCGCGGCGAGCGAGGCGGCAGCCGTCACGACGTTCTACGTGCTGATCGTGACCGTGCTGATCAAGAAGGAGATTTCCTTCGCGAAACTGCCGGCTCTGATGGCCGAGGCGATGCGCCTGGTCGGCGCCATCCTGATCATCCTCGGCGCTGCCACGGCCCTGTCGAACTGGTTGGTCGACCAGGAAGTGCCGACCCGGATGTTCGAGTTCAGCACGAAGCACGTGCACTCGGGTGGCATGTTCCTGTTGTTGCTCAACGGCGTGCTGCTGCTCGTCGGCATGTTCATGGACATCTTCTCGGCGATCGTGATCCTGACGCCGTTGCTGGTGCCGGTGGCGGTCGGCTACGGCATCAACCCGATCCATTTCGGCATCGTGATGCTGGCCAACCTGCAGATCGGCTATTTCATGCCGCCGGCAGGCATGGACCTGTTCATCGCCGCCTACCGGTTCAAGAGCAATATCCTCACCCTCGCGCGAGCCTGCATACCGTTCTTCCTCCTGGTCGGAACGGCGGTGCTGATCATCACCTGGTGGCCGTGGTTGTCGCTGGCGCTGCTTTAGCGACTGCCGAACGCGCTTGCGGATGGTTCGAGACGGGCGGCCTCGAACTTCGTTCTCGATCCGCCCTCCTCACCACGATCGGGGATCCTTCGGTCTGTCCGGTCATGGTGAGGCATGGATCGAGGTCGGAGACCGAGGCCATGATCGAACCATCCGCCCTCCTCACCACGAACGGAACTTTGCGTGTCGGGCGGCAGCCGAAAGAGCGGCCGTTCAAGGTATAATGGCGCGCTTCCTCACATGGAGTCGCGCATGCTGCGTATCCTGGCCGAAGCACTGACCTTCGACGACGTCTCGCTGGTTCCCGCGCACTCGACGGTCCTGCCACGCGACGTCAGCCTGCGCTC
>DATHOV010000371.1:0-5359 GCA_035484515.1 Lysobacteraceae bacterium | reverse complement strand
CCGCGAAGGAACTGGGACCGAAGTTCGACGTGCGTGCGTTCCACACCGAGCTGCTGAAGGATGGCGCGTTGCCGCTGGCGGTGCTGGAAGAGAAGATCGATGCGTGGATTGCCAGCCAGAAGGGCTGAGACCACGCTTCATCACTAAGAAAAAGACCGGCTTCTTGCCGGTCTTTTTTTGCGTACTCAATGTTGACCGTTCGTGATCCGGCAGCGCACGATAGGACTTGTCCTTTCAATTCCGTCAGCATTGTTTTCTGGGCGATAAAAAATGTCAGAACTGAAAGCATCAGGCGATTCACTATCCGCGTTTCAAGAGGAGGCGGAAAGGTACTTTTCTTCCGTTTATGAGTCCACAAAAAATGGTCCTGGTTATTTTTCAGAAACCGATGCGGACTGGTATTGTAACCAGCTTTTCGACGAGCAACAGGAAAAATCGCGCACTCTTCAAGGAGAACTTCTTCGCCTGATCGGCTCCCTTGCCACACACGTAAAAAGATCGCCCTTACTGACGGAAGCCGATGAAAATGATCTTAAACGATGCGCAAAAGAACTTCGCGCAGCGATAAGGCTTCACGCTTACCGCTCATGGGATACAGAAATTCTTCATGACGAGGATATTGTGCTGGGCGTCCGTCACGCGGGGCAGTCCGAATCCCATCCAGCCTCCCCCCGCGAAGCTAGTCGCGCATTCAACAGCGCGATAGAAACGCTGTCTTCGCTATACGAGTTAATTGAGGCATCACCAAATGCGTCAACACAAGGCGACTTTCCGTCCACAGCAAACGCCGCAAAATATCGACCCAACACGGTGTTCGTGATGATGTGGATTGACCCAACGAACCCGACGCTCGAAGACACTTACGGAACGATCAAGAGCGCATGCACAAAATTCGGGTTGCATGCGCTTCGTGCGGATGAAATCGAACACGAAGAAGTCATCACGGAACGTATACTTTCTGAAATCAAGACTTCGGAATTCTTGATCGCCGATCTTACTGGGGAACGACCCAGCGCGTACTACGAGATTGGGTACGCACATTCACTCGGCAAGCGCGTCATCATGTATCGTCGCCAAGGCACACGTGTCCATTTTGACCTTGCTGCTTACAACTGTCCCGAGTATCGCAACAACACAGAGCTCAATGAGAAGTTGTTGAAACGCCTTGAAGATGCAACGAACCGACGACGGACTGAAGGCTGACAAAGATTCCAATCGAAAACCCGCGTCTACGTACGCTCCTCACCGAAACTCCCGCACCTCGCCCTCATCCCGCAGGCTGAAAGGATTGAAGCTCGTCGTCGTGTCGTAGGTGTCCGCGTTTTCGCGACGCTTGAGGAAGCCGACCACCGCGTAAGTCACCGGCGTCAGCACGGTCTCGACGATCACCTTCATCGTCCAGTTGAAGGCGATCACCTTGACCAGGGTCTGGCTCTCCCAGATGCCGATGAACGCGACCGGGTAGAAGGTCAGGCTGTCGACGCCCTCGCCGACGATGGTCGAGCCGATCGTACGCGTCCACAACCAGCGGCCTTTCGTCCACAGCTTCATCTTCGCCATCACCCAGGCGTTGACGAAGTCGCCGACCCAGAAGCCGACCAGCGAAGCCAGCGCGATCCGCCAGGTCGCACCGAACACGGTCTCCAGAGCGGGCTGCAGCTGCGCGTTGAACGGCTCGTTGGGCGCCACCGGCATGCGGATGATGACCTGCGACATCAGGCAGGCGAACAGCAGCGCGCCGAACGCGGCCCAGGTCGCGCGTCGCGCGCGGGCGTAGCCGTACACCTCGGTCATCACGTCATCGAAGATGTAGCTGATCGGGAAGAACAGGTTACCGGTACCGAACACCAGCCCGCCGATCAGCGGCCAGCCAGCCGGCAGGATGGAGGTCTTCGCGGGACCGATCAGGTTCGCGCAAAGCAACACGCCGACCATGCCGCCGACGAGCAGGTCGTAGTAGCGGAATCCACGGCGTCCAGCAGGATTGGCATTCGCATTCATCGCGTTCCCCGTTGCCTGCGACGCATGTTACAGAGCGGCGACGGTCCGGTCAGGCAACTCTTGCGGTCTCGATCCGAGCAGGCGTTCGCGCAATATGCGATCGCTCGGTATCGAGAACCAGCGCGCGACGATCCAGCCGAGCAGCCAGCACAGCGGCACGGTCGGGAGATACCAGAGCCAGCCATCCGCGATGTCGCTGCCGCAGGCCTTGTACAGGCGTACCGCGGCGAACACGACGAACATGTGGGTCAGGTAGATCTCGTAGCTGAGGCGCCCGAACGAACGAAGCCAGCCGAAGCCGCGCAACGCGGGTCGCGCACCCATTTTCTCGCGCCAGCGCATCGCGACGAGCAGGCACATCGCAGAGAGGGTCAGCAACAGCAGGCAACCATCCTGCAGTACCTGCCAGAGGATGTCTTCGATGAAGAAGATGCTGGCGATTCCGGCCATGCCGGCGGCGCCGAGCAGGTTCACGACCCATCGTTTCGGCGGATCGCACCTAGCGACGATCAATGCGCCGAGCACACCCATCGCGATCGCCGCCATGCCAGGCAGATAGGCCTTCTCCTGCCATATCTCGTTGTCGGCGAGCGCCGCGTGCGTGTACGGCAACGACAGCGCGAGCGCGACCAGCATCGGCGCGAGGATCCATGTGCGTCGCGTCAACACGCAGACGATGGGAAAGCCGATGTAGAACACTTCTTCGATCGACAGCGACCACAGCACGTCCCAGTTGCCAGGCAGATAGCCAGTGTGGCCTTCGTACCAGTTCAGGTGCAGGCCGAGCGCGGCGAAGATCGCACGCGACAGCGACTGGTTCGCGTGCTTGATCAGGTAATCCTCGAAACCGAGCAGGTGCAACGCACTCAGCACGATCACCAGGGCGAGCAGGCACGGCACGATGCGCGCGAAGCGGCGTGCGTAGAAGCCGCGGAAATCGATGCGCTCGAGGCTGCCCCAGCGCTGCAGCGCATTTCCGGCGATCAGGAAGCCGGAGATCGTGAAGAACACGAACACCGATTCGTAGCCGTTGTAGTTCAGGCCGTTGAGGAACCACTTCGGCAGGAAAGCGCCTACATCGGTCTTGCGCAGGGGAATGCGCAGGCCGATGTGATGCAGCACGACGAGCAGGATCGACAGGCCGCGCAACAGGTCGATGCCGCTGTTGCGGGGAAAGGCGTCCTTCGGTGCATTGCACGATGCCGTAGGGTCGGCATCGACGGCAGGCATCGAGCCGTCAGACATCGCGCGTCATGCCCGGCTGCGACAGGGTCACGTCGATGCCGAATTGCGCATGCAGTTTCCCGCTGAGCGTCTCGCGCGCGGGATTCTCGCCATGCACCAGCACGACCGGCGGATGGTTCGGGCTGGCCTTGTACCAGTCGAGCAGTCCCTGCTGGTCGGCATGCGCGGACAATCCGCCGACGGTGTGGATCTGGGCTTTCACCGGCATGTCGTGGCCGAACAGCTTGACGTGCTTGAGGCCGTTGACCAGCAGGCGACCGAGCGTGCCGTCGGCCTGGTAGCCGACGAAGATCACGTGCGATTTCGGGTTCGACAGGTTGTTCGCGAGGTGGTGACGGACGCGTCCGCCGTTGGCCATGCCGGAACCGGCGATGACAATCGCGCCGCCATGCATCATATTGATCGACTTGCTGTCGTTGGCGTCGGCGGTGACGTGCAGGTTCGGCATCGCGAATGGCTTGATGCGGCCTTCCCAGACTTTCACCGCGTCGGCGTCGAACAGTTCCTCGTGGCGGTCGTATACCGCCATCACCTTCGCGGCCATTGGGCTGTCGAGGAAGATCTTCCATTGCGACAGGTTCCAGTCGTCGAAATGCTGCGCGAACCAGTACAGCAGCTCCTGGCTGCGCCCGACCGCGAACGCCGGGATGATCACGTTGCCGCCGTCCTTGCGCGCCTTCGCGAATATCTCGCCGAGCTCGGCAACCGTCGCGGCGCGATCCTTGTGGTTGCGGTCGCCGTAGGTGGATTCCATCAGGATCAGGTCGGCGCGCGGCGGATCGGTTGGATCGCGCAGGATCGGCGTGTTCTTCATGCCGATGTCGCCGGTGAACAGCAGGGTCCTGGGCGTCGGATCGCTCGCGCTGATCTCGATGAGCGACGAACCGAGGATGTGGCCGGCGTCGTGCAGGCGCACCGTCACGCCGGGCAGGATCTCGGTCGCGGTGTCGTAGGGCAGCGGATGCAGCAGCTTCTGTGCGGTGGCAACGTCGTCCTCGTCGTAAAGCGGCTGCGCGTCGTCTTCGCCATGTGCGTGGTGCTTGTTCGCGATCTCGGCGCTGCGCTCGGCCAGCGAGGCCGAATCGAGCAGCATGATCGGCAGCAGGTCGCAGGTCGCGGCCTGGGCGAAGATCGGTCCCTTGAAGCCGCGCTTGACCAGCAGCGGCACGCGGCCGATGTGGTCGATATGGGCGTGGCTGAGTACCAGGGCGTCGATACCGGCCGGGTCGAAGGGGAAGTCCTTCGCATTGATCGCGTCGGAGTCCCTGCCGCCCTGCACCATGCCGCAGTCGAGCAGGACGCGCTTGCCGGCTGCTTCGAGCAGGTGGCAGGAGCCGGTGACCACGCCGCCGGCCGCGCCGATGAAGGTGATGCGCATGGGTGCCGCTCCTTGCTCCCGAAGAAAGCGCGACGTTAGCACGCAGCAGCAACGGGCAGAATGTGGCCGGACGCCGCAACGCTTTTGTAACGGGAAGGCATGACCTTCGACACGCTCGCCTGGGGGCCGACAGCGCCTACAGTGCGCCGTCGCGCGCGTGGCGCGCGCCTGCCCGCCCTCCGGATTCCGGATCGACGAGGCCCTTCCATCGCCTACCCGCTCATCCCAGGAGAGCCCATGAACATGCGTTCCTACAAGCCGCTCAGCGTCGCCGTGCTATTCGCACTGGCGGCCTGCTCGCAACAGCAGGACCAGACCGCGGCCGCCCCCGCCGCCAAGCCGGAGAAACCCGCAGCCGCCCCGGCGACTGCCGATCTGGGCGCCGCCAGCACGCTCAAGGCCTCCGACATCGACACCTCGATCAAGCCCTGCGACGACTTCCAGGGCTTCGTCGACAAGAAGTGGCTCGCCGCCAACCCGATTCCGTCCGACCGCAGCAGTTGGGGCACGTTCGAGATGCTCGACGAGCGCTCGCTCAGCGCGCAGAAGGGCATCGTCGAGGGCCTCGCGAACGCCAAGTCCGCCGACGGCACGGTCGAGCAGCAGGTCGGCGATTTCTACGCCAGCGGCATGGACGAGAAGGCGATCAACGGCACGCCGGCGATCGACAAGCTCAAGCCCCTGCTGGCGCCGATCGACGCGATCAAGACCTCCGACGACGTCGTCGGCTACCTG
>DATHOV010000370.1:0-5006 GCA_035484515.1 Lysobacteraceae bacterium | reverse complement strand
TCCTGTTCGGTCACGCCCTCGCTCGCGTCGAGCAGCAACACGATGACCTGGGCCGCGTCGATGGACTGCAGCGTCTTGATCACGCTGAACTTCTCGATCGCTTCCTCGACCTTGCCGCGGCGGCGGATGCCGGCGGTGTCGATCAACTGGTATTTGCGGCCGTCGCGCTCCATGTCGATGGAAATCGAATCGCGCGTCGTGCCTGGCACTTCGGAAGCGATCACGCGCTCTTCGCCGAGCAGGCGATTGACGAGAGTGGACTTGCCGACATTCGGACGACCGACTACTGCAAGCCGCAAGCGTTCGGTATCGACGAGGATCTCGGTAGCGGCATCGACCGGCAGTCGCGCAGCTACCGCTTCGAGCAGTTCGGGAACGCCGCGCTGGTGCGCCGACGATACCGCCAGCGGTTCGGCGATGCCGAAGCGTGCGAAATCGGCCACGCACGCCAGGGCATCGATGCCGTCGGTCTTGTTGACCACGAGCAGCATGGACTTGGCGGTCTTGCGCAGCCAGGCGAGGATGGACTCGTCATGACTTGCCGGACCCGCACGGCCGTCGACGATGAACAGCACGACGTCCGCTTCCTCGACACCGGCACGTGCCTGTTGTGCGGTCAGGCCTGCCAGCCCGTCCTCATCGCCGGACAAACCACCGGTATCGACGACGGCGAAAGGCTTGCCTTCGAGCAGTCGGCAGATGCCGTAGTTGCGGTCGCGGGTGACGCCAGGCTCGTCGTGCACGAGCGCATCGCGGCTGCGCGTGAGCGCATTGAACAAAGTGGACTTGCCGACATTCGGTCGGCCGACCAGGGCGACCAGTGGCAACATGGGTTACAGCCTGCTGAAGATCCGCTGCCTGAAATCCGGCATCCGCGATGAACGGATGCCGGGAGAACTTACTTTTTGATGCGGAAAGCAGCCAGCTTGCCGCGCGTGGTCACCGCAACGAGGATTCCGTCGGCGGACACTTGCGGCGTGGCGCGGATCGCGTCCTTGTTTCCGCCGATGCGCTCGCGCGCGACGATGGCGCCGGTGTCGGGTTTCATCCAGTGCAGATAGCCTTCGAGGTCGCCGACTACCACGTAGCCATCCTGCACGGTCGGCGTGCTCAGCCAGCGGTAGCCCAGGGCGTCCTGCTTCCAGAGCGCACTGCCGGACGTGCGGTCGAGTGCCCACACGGTGCCGGATGCATCGCTGAGGTACAGGCTGTCGCCTGCCCGCGACAGGCCGCCATAGCTGACCACGGAGTGGGACCAGAGAGGGGTGCCGTTGTCGGGAGCGAAGGCGCCGACCTTGCCCTTGTAGCTGGCCGCGAAAATGCCGTCCGGACTGGCCACGATTTCGCCATCGATGTCGGCCAGACGATCGATGTCACTGCGTCCTTCCGCTTCCGCGACAGCCTGCTCCCAGACCTTGACTCCATCCGTGGTGCGCAACGCCACCAGCGAACCGTCTTCATTGCCCAGGTAGACCAGGCCATTGCCGCCGAGCACGGGCGAAGGATTGCCGCGCAGGGTGAGGGTCGGCATCTCGTGGTCGAAACCCCAGCGGCGCTTGCCGTCGGCAAGTTCCAGCCCTGTCACGCGGCCATCGCCGGTGCGCACGATCACGACATCGCCGGCGACCAGGGGCGTCGAGATGATCTCGGAGCTGAGCTTCGCACGCCAGCGTTCGACGCCGGTATCGGCGGCGAAAGCGACCACGTCGCCATTGACCGATCCAGCCACGACCACGCCCGATCCGGCGGCCGGGCCACCGGTGAGCCTCAACTTGGTATTGCTCTTCCAGATTTCGCGACCGCTCGCCAGGTCGATCGCATACATGTAGGGGCCATAGGCATCCTCGACGTACACGTGCCCGCCATCGATGGCCGGGCGGTCGCGAAGACCGAGAAGGCGCTCGCCCTTGCCCACGGAACGGGTCCATAGCTTCTGCACGCTGATGCTGGGCGTGATGGCGGTGAGGGCCATCGGCTGGTGGACGTTGTCGGTGCCGCCGAGCTTGCTGACCCAGCCCTTGAACGACGAGCAGCCGGCGACGGCCGCGATCAGGGCGGTGACGAGTACGGTACGAAGAAAGGTCATGCTTTTTTGGCCTCGGGTTTGGGTACAACGCCGCCTAAGTCGGTCAGCTTCATTTCGAGCACTGCGCGGCCCGGCGCATCGGCCGGCAGCTGCTGCAACGCATTGACGTAATCCTCGCGTGCAGCATCGGGATGACCGAGCGCGGAATCCGCATCGCCGCGGATTTCGTCGGCCACCGATGCGTAGGCGGGATCCTTGACCGATGCGATCCGCGCCAGCGCATCGGTCGGGCGTCCAAGGATCAGCAGAAGGCGCGACGCGCGCAGTTGCACGAGCATGGAAAGCGCCGGGTCGTCGGAGATCGTGCCGATGGAATCGAGCGTCGCCAGCGCACCTTTCGCGTCGTTGCGGTCCAGCTGGTGCGCGGCGATGCGCAATGCCGCAAGCGTGGCGTACGGCGTTTTTGCGTAGTCGCTGCGAATGGTCTGCGCCGCCGCATCGATGCGTTTCTCATCGGTGCCTGCATTGATCGCCGTACTGAGCGCCGCGTAAGCGTTCGCTCCGTCCTCGGCGTGCAACTCCTGCTTGCGCTGCCACCACTGCCAGCCCGCGATCAAAATCAGTCCGACGGCGATGCCGCCGATCATCGAGCCGCCGTTGGCGCGCAGCCAATTGCGTATCTGTTCGCCCTGTTCGTATTCTTCCTGGTCGTCAATGGCCATGCTTTCGTCGCTGGACGCGCCGGGGCGCGTTCTTCAATGGATGGGGAGCCGCATCGAGGCGGCGTGTGGTTGCGGTCAGTCGCGCACGGGCGTCGGTTGGCCGCTGGAGGATAACGCAAAGCGGGTCTGGTTCGCGCTCCGGAACCGCGTCAGATCGACCGGTTCACCGTTGTGCAGCACCTGCACGGATGCGGGATCGCCGATCGTGACGCGCGCGACCGCGGCCGTACGGTAATGGCGGACGCTACCCGCCTCCACCTTGCCGCGATCTATCACATGGCCGCCGGCATCGACGATGTCGATCCAGTTGTCGCCGCCGAATCGCAACTGCAGGTCGCCGCTTGCTGCGGATGGATCGACGCCGCTGCCTGCCGCAGTACGGGATGCGACCCCGATGTGTTGTCCGTCAGGCGCTGATCCCGGTACGCCTGCTTGCTTGTTTGCATCGCTCCCGACCTCGAAGATTGTTCCACGCGAGGCAGGAGAACTGCCATCGCGTATGGGCGACGTCGTGCCATCGAGGACAGCGAGCGATACCGGCGCGGGTTTGGCGCGGTGCATCGCTGCCATCGCGATCATGGGAATGGCGACGGCGGCGGCGATCGCCATGTAAATGCCCTTGCCTGCGAACCAGCGCAGGCCCTGCGCCGAGTTCGGAGCGTGGACATGGCCCACCAGCGGTGGCGGTTCGGACAGGATCCGCTCGAATTGCGCATCGACCAGGTTCATCGGAATGCCGAGCAATCTTGCGTAGCTGCCGACACGACCGCGTGCAAAGACCGCTGCACCGAGACGTTCGTGATCGTCTAGCTCCATCGCCTCGACGATCTCCGGCGACAGCCGCAACTGCAAGGCAACCTCTTCGATGCTCATGCACTGTACGAGTCGCTGCGCGTGCAGCGCACGGCCAATGCTGGTGCGGGCGGAAGCGGGAGAAATTTCCGTCTGCATCAGATCAGTTCTGGGTTGGCCTGTATTGGGGGAACTCGCCGCCCAACCGATTGCGGTAATCGCGCGCGCCATCGTGATCGCCGAGCTTGTCCTCGATGCGCGCAGCCAGGTCGAGGGCTTCCGGGTCCGGCTTGCTGGCGGCGGTCATGTAGCGCTCGATGAAACCGCGTGCGTTCATGTAGTCGCCGCGCCGGTACAACACATCGGCCATGGTCTGGAGGGCGCCCGTGTTGTTCGGATCGACCGCAAGGATTTGCTGGCTGTAGGCTTCGGCGACACCGGGTTTGCCGGCCTTCATGGCGCAGAGCGCGGCGTTCTCCATCGCCTCTGACGGCGTCTTGTAGAACGGGTCGGCCAGCGCCTTGCGGAAATCAGCATCGGCTTCGGCCGGATGTCCGGAACGGCAGAGCCAGGCCCCGTAGTTGTTGAGGTAATCGCCCTTGTCCGGCGCGAGCTTGACCGCCTTTGCGTAGTTGGCTTCAGCCTGTTCGGGACGATTGAGTCTCTCGTTGAGCAGGCCGAGCATCGTGTACGGATCCGGGGAAGACGGTTCGGCCTTGACTGCTTTCTGGAGTCGATCGAGCGCGAGGTCGTACTTGCCCATCTTGATGTATTCCTCCGCCAGCGCGACCTCATTCTGCGAGATCGCGTGGGGGGTATTCACGTCGCTCTTGAAGTGCGGATTGTCCTGCTTGTTCTCGTAGATGACGTGGTTGTTGTTGTGGAAGGCACTGCATCCTGCGAACGTGCACAGGACCAGGAAAGCGCCGCTCAGGGCGCCGGCATCACGCAGCCGCATCGATGACTCCCTTCTTGTCGAGATCGCGTGGATCGAGGACCTGCTGTTCGAGCTTGCGTCGGAAGGCTTCCTGCCGGCGCGTGCGGTCGAGTACCTGTCCCTTGAGCTGGCCGCAGGCCGCGTCGATATCGTCGCCGCGCGTGCGGCGCACCATCGTCAGCACGTGGTTTTCGAGCAGCAGGGTCTGGAACGACCGGATGTCGGCTTCCTCGGATCGCTCGTATTGCGTGCCCGGGAAGGGGTTGAACGGGATCAGGTTTACCTTGGCGGTGTTGTCGCGCTGCATCTTCGCGTCGATGCCGCGCATGAGCTTGATCAGCGCGCGTGCATGTTCGGGGCGGTCGTTGATGCCCTTCATCATCGTGTATTCGAAGGTGATCGACGTGCGCGGCTTGCGCTGCGCGTAACGCACGCAGGCGGCCAGCAGTTCGGCGATCGGGTATTTCCTGTTGAGCGGCACGAGCTGGGTGCGCAGTTCGTCGGTCGGCGCGTGCAGCGACACCGCGAG
>DATHOV010000369.1:0-2658 GCA_035484515.1 Lysobacteraceae bacterium | reverse complement strand
ACCAGCCGGATTGTTCCGACAGCAGCCACAGCGTGCGGTTGTCGGGCATCCAGCCGAAATCGTTGAAGCCGAAATCGTTGATCCAGGCCGGATCGGTCAAACGGTGCGCGCTGCGGAATGCCTTCGCTTCGAAATCGACGGTCGCGATCCAGCGATCCTTGTTGTCCACCGACACCAGCTCGACCGCGACCGCACGGCCATCCGCGGTCCACTGCATGCCCTGCGCGCGCAAGGCGCGGTGGCCCTTGAGCGGATCCTTGCCAGCGGCCTTGCGCAGCGCGGCAAGTGGATCGACGTCGATGCCCGGCAACGCGTCCAGGGAAAGGTCGGCGACATGACCATCGCGCAGGTCGACCAGCTTGAACGTCTGCGCGATGGGCGGATTGCGGCCCACACGTGTGCGCTCGTCCTCCTGTTCCTCGTAGCCGCTCTCGGTGACGAACTTCTGGAGCTTGCCGACGCGGCCGGTGTCGGCGCCCTTGGGTTCGGTCAGCACCAACAGCCAGCGCCCGTCCGGCGACAGCGACGAACCATCGATCGTCACGTCGTCGCCGAGGTACACCGGTGCGGCGGCGCGGCTCGGATCGGCCTCGCGCAGGGCCTGGTCCTGCGCCTTCTTCGCTTCGCGCGCCTGCTTGTCACGGCGCAGCGTCTCGATCAGGCGCAGCTGGTTGTCGCGCAGGACATCGGATTTCTCGGCCGCGTTCGGATCCTTGTCGGCCTTGAGCGCAGCCGCGACCTCGACCACGCGCTGGTCGAAGCGGTAGCGGTACCAGGTGTTGTCCACATGCCAGATCACGCCGGCATCGCCGGCGGCGAACGCGACATCGGCGGCGGCATCCGTGCCGCGCGTGAGTTGCGTCAGCGCGCCGCCGGACAGGTCGCGCACGAAGACGTCGCCGTTGCGGACGAAGGCGCTGCGACGATGGGCGGCGTCGTAGACCGGATTGACCGCATCCAGACGGGCCAGCTCCGGATCGGCCACGCGTGTCATCGGCGCACCGCCGGAGACGTCCACGCCGTACAGGTCGCGTACGCCACCGTGCTCGGGGCTGCCATTGCGCTTGAGCGGGAAATACGCGCGCCTGCCGTCCCAGGACCACCAGGCCGAATCGATTGGCGGCCCGATCCAGTCCGGGTCGGCCATCGCCTGTTCGATCGTGATCGGCGTCGGTGGCGCCCCCGACGGAGCGGGCTGCGCTGCCGCGGCGACGACGACGACGAGGGACAGCGGCAGCAGGAACGCGATGCGCATGGGTGATTCCCCGGACCGGTGGCGAACGCACAAGCCTAGCAGGCGCATGCCCCACGGCTTCTGCGCCAGAAGTCATGCGCGGCGCTTTATCGGCGCGGGTTTTGCCTCCACAATTGCACCCGTACCGTCGCGGACGCCCATGCAAGCCTACGTCTACAAGAGCCGACGCAAGTCCGATACCTACGTGTACCTGCGTGAGCGCGAGGGTTTCGGGCTGATTCCAGAACCCTTGCGCAGCTCGCTGGGTGCGCTCGATTTCGTGCTCGAAGTGGTGCTGACGCCCGAGCGCAGGCTCGCCCGCGAGGACGCGGCCGTGGTGCGCTCGAACCTCGCAGCACGCGGCTTCCATCTGCAGTTCCCGCCCCAGCACGCGGACGACACCCATGGCGATGCCTGAGCGACCCGCGCGCCAGCCGGTGCGCGCCACGCTGGCGCTGATCGCGGGCATCGGGCTGTCGCTGTTGCCATTGTGGTCCCAGGTGCAATGGCTGCTGCTCGGACCCTGGCTTGCGCAACCGCTGTATGCGCTCGGCGTTGCCTGGTGGCTCGGTTCGCGGCCGGCAGGCGAGGAAGCCGAACGCTGGCTGCCCGATGCGATCGCACTGGCGATGCTCTGGGGCATGGCCGGTGCGCTGGCGTTCTTCGCGATGGCGTGGCCCTTGCCGATGCTGTTGCAGAACGGCAGCCTGGGCGCGGCGCTGGGAACGAGCGCGGCCACCGGCATCGCACTGATCGTGTTCTGGCGTTACTGGCCGGTGTTCGCCCGCGCCGAACGCACCGGCGGCGGCCTAGCCGACCTCTACGAAACCGCCACCGAGGATACCGATGTCGCGACTGGATCGGGTCTGCTGATCGCGCTGGCGATCGCCGCGATCCTCGCCCTGGTCCTGTGCGCGAGCTGGGATGGTGTCACCACGCCCATCCTGCGCACCATCCTGTTCGTCGCGCAGGCCGTGATCGCACCTCTGCTGCACGCCTCGATCCACACGCTCGGCCGCAAGCCGCCACGCAGCCGCTACGATTACACCGAGCCGGCCGCGGTTTCGCCGTCACGAAAGTCTGCGCCCGCGCCCGTGCCGGCGCCGATCTCGTTCGAAGCCATCGGCGATCCCAACGTGCGCGTCTACGCTGCGGCGCGCGCCGGTCGCGCGGACGAGGCGATCGCGGCGCTGCGGCATGGCGCCGATCCGAAGCGGCTGCCCGATCCCGACGATCGCGACCAGCGCAGCCTGCCGGTGCTGGCCTCGGTGATTCCCGACGTGTCGCTGCTACGCGAACTGATCGCGCGCGGAGTGGACGTCAACCAGATGCACACCGGACTCACGCCCCTGCTCGCGGCGACGCGCGACAGCTGGCACGGCCGCATCGAGGCGGTGACGATGCTGCTGTCCAACGGCGCCGAT
>DATHOV010000368.1:0-2778 GCA_035484515.1 Lysobacteraceae bacterium | reverse complement strand
GCTGCTGGTAGCGGGCACCTCGAAGAGCGCGAAGTTCACCTCAGTGCTGGTGATGGTGAAAATCCTCGCCCTGACCCTGTTCCTCGTGATCGCCTTCCCGGCCGTGAAGTCGTCGAATTTCTATCCGATGCTGCCGCAAGGTTGGGGCACGCCCCTGTCTGGCGTCGGCGTGCTCGGTGCTGCGGCGTCGATCTTCTTCGCATTCGTCGGCTTCGACGCAGTGTCGACCGCTTCGGAGGAAACCATCAATCCGAACCGCAACATCCCGATCGGCCTGATCGGTTCGCTGGCGATCTGCACGGTGTTCTACCTGCTGGTGGCCTATACGGCGGTCGGCGCCGAAGGCGCGCAGCCCGGCGGTCCGCTGTCGCAGGCGAAGGATCCGCTGGCCTTCATCCTTCGCGAAATCAACCATCCCTTCATCGCCAAGCTCGTCGGCAGCGCCGCCATCATCGCCCTGCCCTCGGTGGTGCTGATGATGATCTACGGCCAGACCCGCATCCTGTTCACGATGGCCCGCGACGGCCTGATGCCGAAGGCGTTCGCCAAGGTGCACCCGCGCTTCCACACGCCGCACGTGGTCACGATGGTGACCGGTGGTGCGGTCGCGCTGTTCGCGGCGGTATTCAACGTCGACCTGCTGGCCGACATCTCCAACGCCGGTACGTTGTTCGCGTTCTTCGCGGTCGCGTTGGGCGTGATGGTGCTGCGCGTGAAGCAACCCGACCGCAAGCGCCCATTCCGAACCCCGTTCGTATGGGTGGTCGGACCGTTGGCGATGGCGGGCTGCGTGCTGCTGTTCTTCAGCCTGGGCTGGGATCCGACGATCCGGTTCTTCTGCTACTGGGCGGTCGGTGGCCTGTTCGTCTATTTCCTGTTCGGCCGTCGCTTCAGCGCACTCGCTCCGGGCAACGCGGAGCTGCCTGGTCCGCCGCTGGAAGCTTCGCCGCTCGTGCATCAGGGGCCGGAGCCGGGTCCGTAGTTTCTGCCGCACGGATCGAACAACGGCGCGGCTGGTCCGCGCCGTTTTCGTTGGCGGGCACAATATGCAGGTTGAGGATTTTAAATGCATGCCCTTCTCCCACCGGGAGAAGGTGCCCCGGCAGGGGCGGATGAGGGTTCGGTACGAGCGCAGAACTCCGCATTCACCCGAACCCTCTCCGGGCCTGCCGGCCACCCTCTCCCGGAGGGAGAGGGGACTGAATACTTGATTGCGCTCCGATTTGCCAAGCGGCTGCGGCGCGCCGAATCCACGCCATCCCCATCCCAGCCTTCCCCCTGCAGGGCAAGGTGTTCACCTCCGGGGGCAGCTTCCCTGGAATAGCGGATAGCGAGGGGTGCGGCGTTCCTAGTCCACGCCGTTGTCGTTGCCGGCATCCGCTTCCGGCAGCGCCGGAATCTCGCCCAGCAGCCGCACGCTCTCTTCGGCACTCGTCGCCTCGACGCCACGCAGCCGGCGTTCGATGGCACGCGTGCGCACACCCGCCTGGTCGATCACGTCGGCCGCTTCGGTCAGTTTCTTGTGGGTGCGCTTGAGCACCTCGCCGAACTTGCCGAACTCGGTCTTGACCGCACCGAGCACCTGCCAGACCTCGCTGGAACGCTTTTCGATGGCCAGCGTGCGAAAGCCCATCCGCAGCGAGTTCAGGGTCGCCGACAACGTGGTCGGACCGCACACCACGGCGCGCTGCTCGCGCTGCAAGGCTTCGACCAGACCCGGGCGTCGCAGCGCCTCGGCGTACAGGCCCTCGGTCGGCAGGAACAGGATCGCGAAGTCGGTCGTGTACGGCGGCTCGACGTATTTCTCGCGGATCTTCTTCGCCTCGTCGCGCAGCCGGCGTTCGAGCGCGGCGCCTGCGATTGCTGCTGCTTCCGCATCGGCACGTTCCTGGGCGTCGAGCAGGCGTTCGTAATCCTCGCGCGGGAACTTGGCATCGATCGGCAGCCAGACCTGCGCATCGGGCGCATCGCTCGCGCCGGGAAGCCGCACCGCGAACTCCACGCGCTCCACGGAGCCCGGACGGGTGGCGACGTTCGCGGCATACTGCTCGGGCGTGAGGATCTGTTCGAGGATCGCGCCGAGCTGCACTTCACCGAAGATGCCGCGCGTCTTGACGTTGCCGAGCACGCGCTTGAGGTCGCCCACGCCCGTGGCGAGGCTCTGCATTTCGCCGAGGCCGCGTTGCACCTGCTCCAGCCGCTCGGAAACCAGCCGGAACGATTCGCCCAGCCGCGTCTCCAGCGTGGCATGCAGCTTCTCGTCGACGGTCGCGCGCATCTGTTCGAGCTTGGCGGCGTTGTCCTGCTGGATATCCTTGAGCCGGGCCTCGAGCGTCTCCCGCACTTCCGCGAGGCGGCGCTCGGTCTGCTCGCCGAGCTTGTCGAAGCGCACCTGCAGCGATTCGCCGAAACTGCCCAGGGTCCTGGCGGATTCCTCGCGCGTCTTGCGCGCATCGTCGCCGAGGCCGAGCCGCAGCCCCTCGATGCCGCGTTCCGTGCGTTCGGTGAATTGCGCAAGGCGCTCGTCGAAGCCCTGCAGACGCGAGGACTGCTGCTCGGTCAGCCGCGCAAACTGACCCTGCAGTTGCGCCTCGAAGCGTGCGACTTCCGCCTGCAGTTCCTGGCGCGACTGGCGCTGCTCATCCCGCACCGTACGCTCGACGCGCTCGGCGTCGCCTTTCTGCGCGTCCAGGCGCGCCAGGAGTGCCGGATCGCTCGCGATCGCGGGTCGGCGCAACAGCATCCACAGGATCGCGAGCGCTATCAGCAGCAGCGCCG
>DATHOV010000367.1:0-5164 GCA_035484515.1 Lysobacteraceae bacterium | reverse complement strand
GGTCTCGCGCATGGATTCGAGATCGAGATCGAGAAAGGCATCCCGCTCGGTTCCGGACTCGGCGGTTCGGCCGCTTCGTGCGTAGCCGCACTCGTCGCCGCGAACGCGTTGCTCGATGCACCTTTGCCACGCGAGGCGCTGTACCCGTTCGCGCTCGATGGCGAATCCATTTCCAGCGGCAGTCGCCACGGCGACAACGTCGCGCCGATGCTGCTCGGCGGCGTGGTCATGGCGACTGCTACGCGAATGATTCCGCTTGCGTCGCCTGCGTGGCTGCATGCGGTCGTCGTGCACCCGGACCAGGTGCTGGAGACACGCCATGCGCGCGCGGTGCTCGCCGAGCCTTACCCGCTGCCGCTGGTCGTGAAGCAGAGCGCGCACCTTGCACTGTTCCTGACCGGACTCCAGCGCGGCGATGCAGGCCTGATCCGCGATGGACTCATCGATCTGCTGGTCGAACCGCGCCGTGCCCCGCTGATCCCGGGTTTCGCGCAGGTGAAGACCGCAGCGCTCGATCATCACGCGCTCGGCGCGAGCATTTCAGGTGGTGGACCAAGCGTGTTCGCATGGTTCGCGTCGAAGGCCGATGCGGAGGAAGCCGCTCCTGCGATGCGCGCAGCATTCGCGCGGACCGGATTCGATTCGCGCGCGTACGTCACGCCCGCCGCAGGCCCGCGTGCGGACGTGATGCCTGGTGATGGCGGATGAACTTCGTCAGCACGCGTGGCGGCACGCCTCGGACATCCATCGACACCGCGCTCGTCGCCGGGCTCGCTCCGGATGGCGGGTTGTACGTGCCGGAGACGATTCCGTCGCTCGCATCCATCACGACATGCGCGACGCTCGCCGGGACCGCGCAAGCCGTGCTCGCGCCGTATTTCGCGGATTCCGCCTTGCGCGACCGCCTCGATGCGATCTGTACGCAGGCGTTCTCGTTCGATGCGCCGTTGCGCCCGATGCATGGCGCGAACGACTGGCTGCTCGAACTCTTCCATGGCCCGACCGCGGCATTCAAGGACTACGCGGCGCGCTTCCTCGCAGCATCGCTCGCGGGCTTGCGTGTGCCCGACGCGCCAAATACCACGATCCTCGTGGCAACCTCCGGCGACACCGGCGCCGCGGTCGCATCCGCATTCCATCGCAGGCCCGGTTTCGAGGTGGTGATCCTGTATCCGGAAGGCCGCGTGTCGTCGTGCCAGGCGCATGGCCTCGAGTGCTGGGGCGACAACGTGCGCACGTATCGCGTTGCGGGCAGCTTCGACGATTGCCAGAAGCTCGTGAAGCAGGCGCTTGGCGATGCGCGACTGCGCGAACGCATTGCGCTGAGTTCGGCCAACAGCATCAGCCTCGGGCGCCTGCTGCCGCAGGTCGCCTACTACGCGCATGCATCGATGCATTTCCTTGCGACGCGCGGCGAGCCGCTGAACTTCATCGTGCCCACCGGCAACCTCGGCAATGCCGCGGCGGCGCTCCTCGGCCGGCGCATGGGCCTGCCGATCGGCGAGCTTGCGCTCGCGACCAATGCGAACTACGTGCTGCCGCGCTTCTTCGCGGGCGGCGACTATGCGCCGCAGCCGTCGCGGGCGACGCTCGCGAATGCGATGGACGTCGGCGCACCGAGCAACTTCGAGCGGTTGCGGCACTGGCATCGCGACGATACGGAGTTGCGGGCCTCGTTCAGCGCGTGCGCCGTCGACGATGCAACGATTTCCGACACGATCGGCAACGCACCCGATCGCCATGGCATCGTGCCGTGCCCGCACACCGCAACCGGATTGAACGTGCTCGAAGGCATCCGCACGCGTGGCGACACCCGACCCTGGGCGGTCGTCGCGACCGCGCATCCGGCGAAGTTCGAGGGCATCGTCGAACCGCTGGTCGGACATGCCGTGGAGTTGCCGCCATCGCTCGCTGAAACCCTGTCGCGGCGCGCTTTCGCGGAGTCGCTGCCGGTCGATTACGCTGCATTGCGGAAGCGACTGGATGACCAGCTTCGCTGTTGAAAAACCCTTCCCGCCTGCGCAGGAATGGCGAGCAGGAGTGAGGCGGCCCGCCACGAATACAATACGCCGGCGTCTGGAAAATAGTGCTTGACAGGCTCGCGAATGCCATGCCTATGATCGGTCCATGACGCATCGCAACAACCACCCGCAGACCTTCGACTCCATGCGCTATCGCATGGGCGAGCTGCCGCGCGTCGCGATCGCACCGCTCGCCGTTTATTCGTTCGTACTCGTCGTCCTTATTACCGTCCTTCCAGGCGCGGGGTTCGGGTACGTGTAGCGAATAACCACACAGTCCCAGGTACGAAACCAGAACCCCGCTCCCGAAAAGGAGCGGGGTTTTTGTTTTGTGGCCTGAAATCTTCAACCAACGGAATTTCAGCCAGTGAAGAGCAACGCCATCAAGCAAGGCCCGGCCCGCGCACCAGCCCGCGCGATGCTGCGCGCGACCGGACTCGACGATGCGGCCATAGCGAAACCGCTGGTCGCGGTCGTGCACACCTGGTCGGACGTGTCGCCGTGCAACCTGACCCTGCGCGATCTCGCGCAGCACGTTCGCGCGGGCGTGGTCGACGGCGGGGGCACGCCGATCGAGTTCAACACGATCGCGGTCACCGACGGCATCGCGATGGGCAGCGACGGCATGCGCGCCTCGCTGCCTTCGCGCGAGACGATCGCCGATTCGATCGAACTCGCCGTGTCGGGCCATTGCCTGGACGCGATGGTGCTGCTGGTCGGCTGCGACAAGACCATCCCGGCCGCGGCGATGGCGGCCGCGCGGCTCGACATCCCGACGGTGATCCTCTACGGCGGCACGATCATGCCGGGGCAATGCCGCGCGAAGGACGGCAGCACGCGGCCAGCCACCGTGCAGGACGTGTTCGAAGCGGTCGGCGCGCATGCGGCCGGGCGCATCGACGATGCCGAACTGCATCATGTCGAATCGCATGCGTGCCCCGGCGCAGGCGCCTGCGGCGGCCAATTCACCGCGAACACGATGGCGATGGTGCTGACCTTCCTCGGCCTGTCCCCGCTGCAGTTCAACGACATCCCCGCCCTCCACGCCGACAAGCCTGCTGTCGCGCGTCGCTGCGGCGCGATGGTGATGGAGCGGCTGCGCGAAGGCGGACCGACACCGCGCGGGATCATCACCCGCTATGCGTTGCGCAACGCCGCGCGTGCGGTGTCCGCGACCGCCGGCTCGACCAATGCAGTGCTGCACCTGCTGGCTATCGCGCACGAAGCCGGAGTCACCTTCGACCTCGAGGAATTCGAGACCGCGGCCGCGTGCACGCCGGTGATCGCCGACCTCAAGCCCGCCGGCCGCTATACCGCGGCGGAGATGTTCGAATGCGGTGGTGCCGCCCTGGTCGCACGCGAACTGCGTGCGGCGAACCTGATCGAGGACATCGTGACGGTCACGGGTCGTTCGTTCTTTGCGGAACTGGATGAGGCGAGGGAGCCCGCGTCGCAACCGGTCGTGCGTTCGGTCGCGCATCCGCTCAAGCCGCGCGGCGGCTATTCGATCCTGTACGGCGACCTCGCACCCGCAGGCTGCATCGTCAAGCTCGCCGGGCACGGCCGCGAGCGCTTCGAAGGCCCCGCGCGCGTGTTCGATTCCGAAGAGGCGGCGTTCGCCGCGGTGCAATCGCGCCGGATCGTCGCCGGCGACGTCGTGGTGATCCGCTTCGAAGGCCCGGCCGGCGGACCCGGCATGCGCGAGATGCTCGCGGTGACCGCGGCGCTGGTAGGACAGGGACTCGGCGACGACGTCGCGTTGATCACCGACGGCCGTTTCAGCGGTGCGACACACGGCTTCATGGTCGGCCACGTCGCGCCGGAAGCCGCGCGCGGCGGCCCGCTCGCTTACCTGCGCGATGGCGATGTCGTGCGCATCGACGTTACCACGCGACGGCTCGACACCGATGCCGACCTGTCGTCGCGCGATCCCGTGCGCATCGCACCGCGCGTCGCGACCGGCGTGCTCGCGAAATACGCGCGCGATGTCGGTTCGGCATCGCGCGGCGCGGTGACGACGCCGGGACCGCTGGATCAGGACGCATCCACGCTGCGCACGAGAGTCGCCATCCCGATCGCGGTCATCCCGACGACCGACGTCATCCCGATTGAAGCGAGGGATCTGTCGGCCGATTCGACGGCGTAAGCCAGACCCCCTGTCCGGAACAAGTCGCGGTCCGGATGACAGCAACAGCAACTTCGCCCCTTCCTTTCATCGCCCAAGGACTTGCAATGACCCACTCTGCCGCAACTCATCCCCGCATCGCCATCGTCGGCTACGGCAGCCAGGGCCGCGCGCACGCGCTGAACCTGCGCGACTCCGGCTTCGACGTCACCGTCGGCCTGCGCCCCGGCGGCCCGACCGAATTCGGTGCGTGGGCCGACGGCTTCGCCGTGAAGACTCCGGCCCAGGCCGTCGCCGATGCCGATCTCGTTGCGGTGCTGGTTCCGGATATGGTGCAGAAGAAGTTGTACGACGAGGTGCTCGCGGAACATCTCAAGTCCGGCGCCTGCCTGCTGTTCGCGCACGGATTGAACATCCACTACGGGCTTGTCGCGCCGCGTGCCGACCTCGACGTCATCCTGGTCGCGCCGAAAGGCCCGGGCGCACTGGTGCGCCGCGAATACGAGATCGGCCGCGGCGTGCCCTGCATCTGGGCCGTGCACCAGGACCGCAGCGGTCGCGCCGAAGCGCTCGCGCTCGCCTATGCGGCGGGCCTCGGCGGTGCGCGCGCGAACCTGATCCGCACCACGTTCAAGGAGGAAACCGAGACCGATCTGTTCGGCGAACAGGCCGTGCTCTGCGGCGGCGTGACCTCGCTCGTGCAGGCCGGCTTCGAGACGCTGACCGAAGCCGGTTACCAGCCCGAGATCGCCTACTACGAAGTGCTGCACGAGCTGAAGCTGATCGTCGACCTGTTCTACGAAGGCGGCATCACCCGCATGCTCGAATTCGTCTCCGAGACCGCGCAGTACGGCGACTACGTGAGCGGGCCGCGGGTGATCGATGCGGGCACCAAGCAGCGAATGAAAGAGATTCTGTCCGAGATCCAGGACGGCAGCTTCACACGCCGCTGGGTCGCCGAATACGCGGCCGGCCTGCCCAACTACCGGCGCATGAAGCAGGCCGACCTCGACCATCC
>DATHOV010000366.1:0-2804 GCA_035484515.1 Lysobacteraceae bacterium | reverse complement strand
AAATCGCGGATCGCACCTGCTTTCGGCGCCTTGCGCCATTGGCGCCGCCCGGGGGTGCGGACCATAATGCGTCACACCCGAAACGAAGGGTTCCGCATGCGCGCAATGGCACTGGGGATACTGTTGATGGCTTCTTCTTCGCTGGCACAGGCCGGCCAACTGACGATCGAACGCATCTTCGGCGACGGCGGCAACCTCAGCGGCGTCACGCCGGTGCAGTTGAAGGTCTCGCCCGATGGCGAACGCGTGACTTTCCTGCGCGCCAAGGACAACGACAAGAACACGTTCGACCTGTGGGAATACAACGTCAAGGCGAATGCGACGCGGTTGCTGGTCGATTCGAAGACGCTCGAACCCAACGGCGAGCAATTGTCCGATGTCGAGAAGGCGCGACGCGAGCGTGCGCGCATCGCCGGCACCCATGGCATCGTCGAATACACCTGGTCGCCGGACGGCAAGGCGCTGCTGTTCCCGCTCGGCGGCAAGCTGTACCTGTACGACCTCGCCGCTGCGCCGGGCAAGTCCCTGCGTACGCTCGACACCGGCGGCGAAGCGATCGACCCGCAGGTGTCTCCGAAAGGCCATTTCGTCTCCTACCTGTCCGGGCAGAACCTGTGGGTGATCGACCTGGCCGACGGCAAGCCGCGCCAGCTCACCCATGACGGCGGCGGCACGGTGCACAACGGCGAGGCCGAGTTCGTCGCGCAGGAGGAGATGGACCGCTTCCACGGTTACTGGTGGGCGCCGGACGAATCGACGATCGCGTTCGAGCGCTTCGACGAGGCGAAGGTGGCGCTGGTCAAGCGCTTCGAGGTGTATGCCGATCGCGCCGAAATCGTCGAGCAGCGCTATCCCGTCGCGGGAGCCGCAAATGTCGAAGTCAGACTGGGCCTGGTTTCTGTGCAAGGCGGCGCTTCGCGCTGGGTCGATTTCGGCGCGAATCCGGATATCTATCTCTGTCGCGTCGACTGGTTGCCGGACGGCAAGCGCCTGAGCTACCAGTTGATGCAGCGCGATCAGCAGCGCATGGACCTGAATCTCGTCGATGCGCGCACGCTGGCGCAGCGCACGCTGCTGAGCGAAACCAGCAAGACCTGGATCGATCTGAACGACGACCTGCGTTTCCTCGAACACCAGGACGCTTTCGTCTGGGGCAGCGATCGCTCGGGCTTCCACCACCTGTACCTGTACGGTCTCGACGGCAAGCTGCTGCACGCCATCAGCGCAGGCGACTGGAACGTCGACAGCGTGCGTGCCGTCGATGAAGCCAAGGGGCTGGTCTACGTCGAGTCGAACCACGACTTCGTGCCCGATCGCCAGCTCTACGCGCTGCGCCTGGACGGCAGCAGCGCCGACGCGCCGCAGCTGCTGAGTCAGGGCGAGGGCACGCATCGCACCGACTTCGGCAAGAACCAGTCGATCTACGTCGACACGTTCTCCGATCCGAACACGCCGCCGCAGGTCTCCGTTCACGCGGCGGACGGGCATTTCCTCGCATGGATCGAGCAGAACAAACTCGACGAGCACCATCCCTACTGGCCCTATCGCGACGCGCACATCGTCCCCGAGTTCGGCAAGATCGCCGCGGCCGATGGACAGGAGCTGTACTACCGCGTGTACAAGCCTGCGCACTTCGATCCGTCGAAGCGCTATCCGGTGCTCGATACGTTCTACGGCGGCCCGCACGTGCAGCTCGTCGCGCGCGGCTGGGTCGACTATTTCGCCGAATACATGGCGCAGCAGGGCTATGTCGTGTTCACCCTCGACAACCGCGGCATGGCGCGGCGCGGGCGCAGGTTCAGCGATGGCATCTACCTGCAGCTCGGCAAGCTCGAAGTGGAAGACCAGATGGCGGGGATCCACTGGCTGCGATCGCAGCCGTGGATCGATCCGGCGCGCATCGGCACCTTCGGCTGGAGCTATGGCGGCTTCATGAGCGCGATGATGCTCGCCAAGGACTCCGGCGAGCTCGCTGGCGGCGTCGCAGTCGCGCCGGTGACCGACTGGAGCCTCTACGACACGTTCTACACCGAACGCTACCTCTCCACGCCGCAGAAGAACCAGCAGGGCTACGAACTTTCGAGCGTGCTGCACTGGCTCGATGGTCTGAAGACGCACCTGCTGCTGGCGCACGGCATGGCCGACGACAACGTGCAGTTCACCAACTCCACCCGGCTGATGGCAGCGTTGCAGCAGAAAGGCATCCAGTTCGAGCTGATGACCTATCCGGGCGGCAAGCACGGCCTGTCGACGCCGGCGATGCGGACGCATGTCTACCATGCGATCGCGGATTTCTTCGATGCGCACGTCAAGGGTGGGGTGGAAAAATAGCAGTGGACGCACGAGCGACTGGCATCGCTTTACGCTCGCCATTCCCGCGAAGGCGGGAATGACGAGCAAAAAAACCAATAGGCTCTGGCCGCAATTCCACTCGCGGGTGCGCGTCAGAAACCCCGCGAGCCACGCCCCACAACCCCTTCAGTCGCGATCAAGCCTTGCGGCCTCAGTCTTGATAGTCTGAAGACAGGATTTTCAGTTCGGTGCCGCAACGGCGTCGAGCCGACCATGGAGAGGCGGATCGCGATGGCGACACCCAATGCGGATGCTTTCGTGTTCTTCGGCGCGACCGGGGACCTGGCCTACAAGAAGATCTTTCCCGCGCTGCAGGCGATGATCAGGCGCGACGGGCTGGACATCCCGATCATCGGGGTCGCGCGCGCGGGCTGGACGCTGGAGAAGTTGCAGGCGCGGGCGCGCGACAGCATCGAGAAGAACGACACGCTCGATCCGGAAGCGTTCGCGAA
>DATHOV010000365.1:0-3410 GCA_035484515.1 Lysobacteraceae bacterium | reverse complement strand
ACTCACTCCGCGCAGCGCCACGGTTGGATCGCGGTCGATGCGAACGAGACCGCAATGCTACGCGCGAAGGCCACGGAACTGGCGGCCGAGAGCGCCGTGCACGTACTGGTCAACAACAGCGGCGGTCCTCCACCGGGCACTGTTCGCGGTGCGAGCGAAGACGCCTTCCTCGCCGCCTATCGTGCGCACCTGCTTGCCAACCAGGCGCTTGCCGAAGCCCTCGTGCCCGGCATGCTGCGCGACGGCTACGGCCGCATCGTCAACATCATCTCGACTTCGGTGAAGGAACCCATCCCCGGCATCGGCGTATCCAATGTCACCCGCGGCGCGGTCGCGAGCTGGGCGAAGACGCTCGCGCGCGAACTGGCGCCGCACGGCATCACCGTCAACAACGTACTGCCCGGATCGACTCACACGCCGCGGATCGAGCAGATCATCGCCGCGCGCTCGAAGAAAACCGGCGACAGCGTCGATGCGGTGACCGCCGAGATGGAATCCGAAGTGCCGATGGGCCGGTTCGCCGATCCGGCTGAAGTTGCGGCGGCGGTCGCGTTCCTCGCCACGCCTGCGGCTTCGTACATCACCGGCATCAATGTGCCGGTCGATGGCGGGCGTACGCGTTCTTTGTGAGTCGCGCGCAGCGCGCGGGTTTTCCAAGCGCGCCACAAGCCGTTAAGCTCCCGCAATGGATTCCATGCTGCACCTGACCCAACTGATCGGAGGCGACGCACGCGCGAGCGCCAGGATCGACATGTTGCCCGTGCACGAACCGGCGACCGGCGAATCCCATGTCTTGTGTCCTGACGGTACGGAAGCTGATGTCGACGCCGCGGTGCTGGCCGCGCGAACCGCGTTTCCGGCATGGTCGATGCTGCCGAACGAGACGCGCGCGCGCTGGCTGTCGAAGCTGGCCGACGCGCTCGAAGCGCGCCTGGAGGAGTTCGCGCAGGCCGAATCGCGCGATGCCGGCAAGCCGCTCAGGCTTGCGCGCGAGGTCGAGATTCCGCGCGCGGTGTCGAACCTGCGCTTCTTCGCATCCGCGGCGATCCAGTTCGCGAGCGAATCCCACCATGGGCAGGCCGGTCTGAACTACACGCTGCGCCAGCCGCTGGGTGCGGTCGCGTGCATCAGCCCGTGGAACCTGCCGCTGTACCTGTTCACGTGGAAGATCGCGCCGGCGCTGGCCGCGGGCAACTGCGTCGTCGCCAAGCCGTCGGAGATCACTCCGGTCACGGCGTGGATGCTTGGCGAACTCACGCGCGAGATTGGATTCCCGGCGGGTGTGCTCAACATCGTGCACGGACTCGGTCCCGTCGTCGGCAAGGCACTCGTCGAACACGCGGACATCAAAGCGGTGAGTTTCACCGGCAGCACGGCGGTGGGCCGGCAGATCGCCGCGCATTGCGGTCCGGCGCTGAAGAAGGCTTCGCTCGAACTCGGCGGCAAGAATCCCACCATCGTCTTCGCCGATGCATTCGACGACGCTGCCAAGCGCGCGAGCCTGCTCGACACCGTGGTGCGTTCGGCGTTCCAGAACAGCGGCCAGATCTGCCTGTGCGGCTCGCGCATCCTCGTCGAACGCAGCATCCATGACGCATTCCGCGATGCCTTCGTCGCACGCGTGCGCGCGCTGCGCGTCGGCGATCCGCTCGAGGGCACTACCGATGTCGGCCCGCTGGTTTCGCGCGCCCACTTCGACAAGGTGCTCGCCTGCATCGCGATCGCACGCGGCGAAGGCGGCGACGTGCTCTGCGGCGGCGAGGCTATGCAGATGAACGGTCGCTGCAAAGGCGGCTGGTTCGTCGCGCCGACGGTGATCGAAGGCCTCGGCCCGGACTGCCGCACAAACACCGAGGAAATTTTCGGCCCGGTCGCCACATTGCAGGCCTTCGACGACGAAACAAATGCGCTGGCCCTGGCCAACGCGACGTCTTATGGGCTGTCCGCGAGCGTGTGGACGCAGCGCCTCGACCGCGCGCATCGCGTGGCCACGCAACTGCGTGCCGGCATCGTCTGGATCAACACCTGGTTGATGCGCGACCTGCGCACGCCGTTCGGCGGCGTCGGCCAGTCCGGTGTCGGCCGCGAGGGCGGTTTCGAGGCGATGCGCTTCTTCACCGAACCCAAAAACGTCTGCATCCGACTGGACTGACCCACCTGGAACCGATCATGGAATCCCTGCGTGAACTGCTGGATCGCAACCGGGACTGGGCCGAACGCATGCGCGCCGAGGACCCGCTGTTCTTCAAGCGCCTGAGTTCCCAACAGGCACCGAAGTACCTCTGGATCGGCTGCTCGGATTCGCGCGTGCCCGCGAACCAGATCATGGGTCTTGCGCCGGGCGAGGTCTTCGTCCACCGCAACATCGCCAACGTCGTCGTGCATACCGACCTGAACTGCCTGAGCACGATCCAGTTCGCGGTCGACCTGCTCAAGGTCGAGCACATCCTCGTCGTCGGCCACTACGGCTGCAGCGGCGTGCATGCCAGCATGACTGGCACCCGTGTCGGACTTGCCGACAACTGGTTGCGCCACGTCGGCGACGTTGCCCAGATGCATGCAGGCCTGTTGGCAGACGCCGGCCTGGAGTCGCTGCGCCACGCACGGCTGTGCGAACTCAACGTGATCGAGCAGGCGTCGAACGTGTGCGAGAGCACCGTGATCCAGGATGCCTGGGCGCGTGGCCAGAAGATTTCCGTGCACGGATGGGTGTACGACCTGCTCGACGGCCGCGTGCGCGAACTCGGCATGGACGTGGCCTCGCGCGAGGAAATGCGGTCGTCCTACGCGGCTGCGGTCGAACGCGTGCGCAATCACCGGAGCGCGCCATGAGCGATGCGATCCACGCAGACGCTGCGCCGAAAGCGGTGGGCTCGTATCCGCACGCGCGCCGCGTCGGCGATCTGCTGTTCCTGTCCGGCATCGGGCCACGCACACCCGGCAGCGACGCGATTACCGGCAACACGTATTTCGCCGACGGCCGTCTGCGCGAGTACGACATCGCCGGGCAATGCCGGCAGGTGTTCGCCAACGTGCGTGCGGTGCTCGAAGCTTCCGGCGCGCGCTGGGAGGACCTCGTCGACGTCACCGTCTACCTCACCGACATGGCGCGCGACTTCAAGGCCTACAACGCGATCTGGGCAGAACACTTCCCCGACCCCGCGAAGGCGCCGTGCCGGACGACACTCGGGATCACAGCGCTGCCGACCCCCATAGCGATCGAACTCAAGTGCATTGCCGCGATCCGGGAGCGATGAGCATGTTGGCGCCACCGTTCAATTTCCAGCAGTGGATCGACGACCACCGCCACCTGCTCAAGCCGCCGGTCGGCAACAAGTGCATTGTCGATGGTGACTTCTACATCATGGTCGTCGGCGGCCCGAACGAGCGCACGGATTACCACGTCGACG